>JANNDF010000386.1:0-1224 GCA_031387445.1 Planctomycetia bacterium | reverse complement strand
CCGACGCGCGAGCGAGGGGCCAACCGCTTCTACCGACGGCCAGGTGGTGACGGGGAACGGTGAGTGATCTGCCGTATCGCGAACGTGGCTGGCCCCTCGCTCGCGCGTCGGGCTAACAAGTTCACGCCGGGCCGAAGTGTTCGATAGGGGGCGGGTGACGCGGGCCGGGCCGAGGCGTCCGCCGCTTTTCCCCCCATTCCGCGATTTTTTCCGCCGACCGAGTCCGCAGTTTCGCATGAAGACGGATGCGGGTTTGTGTGCCCCGCCGGGCGGCCGGTTGAGACTTCCGCCCGGGCGTGATACAGTTTCACCATCCCCCTTACCGCCGAGGTGCCATCCATGGCCGAGAGCTACCAGGAAAAACTGAAGCGGGTCCGCCCGCCGCGGGTGCGGATCGATTACACCGTCGAGACGGAAGGGGCCGAGCCGGTGCTCGAACTGCCGTTCGTGGTGGGCGTGCTGGCCGACCTGTCCGCCATGCCGACCGACCCGCTCAAGCCGCTCAAGCAGCGGACGTTCGCCAGCATCGACCGCGACAACTTCAGCCAGGTGATGGCCAAGGCGGCCCCGCGGGTGGCCTTCCGGGTGGCCAACAAGCTGGGCGACAACCCGGACGAGCAGCTGAACGTGGAGCTGAAGTTCCGCCAGTTGTCCGACTTCGAGCCGGGGCAGGTGGCCCAGCAGGTGCCCGCCCTGAACGAGCTGCTCCAGATGCGGAACAAGCTGACCGAACTGCTCGGCAAGATGGAGGGGAACGACGCCCTCGAGAAGATGCTCAAGGACGTGATCGACGCCTACGAGAAGAAGAGCGGCGAGGCGAAGTAGCCGCTGTGGTAGGGCGGGCCGAGCAGGTCCGAAGGACTGCGAGCCCCGCCGTCGTGCGGCATCGCGGTTCACGGCGGGGCTTGTCTCGCTGACGCGAGACTGCGGCCCGCCCTACAAAAACTCCCCCACCACCCCACACACAAGGTTCCCTCTCATGGCAGCGGAACAAGCGGCGGCGGCGACCCCCGGTGCCGCCACCGAAGAGCTGGTCGGCCAGGACATGCTGAGCAAGATGCTGGACTCGATGAAGGTGTCGGACGACACCGCCGCTCGCCAGCGGGGGATGAGCGCGCTGGACAACTTCGTCAAGGCCATCACCCAGGGGCAGACGGTGTCGAAGGACGCCGAGACGAACATCAAGTACTGGATCAAGGAGATCGACACCAAGCTGACCTCGCA
>JANNDF010000370.1:0-4050 GCA_031387445.1 Planctomycetia bacterium | reverse complement strand
CACCCGGCCCCTCACGGGGCACGGCTCGACCACTTTCTTTCCTGTGCTCCGCTCAATTCCGCACGGCCAGATTCTTCGTCTTGATGACCCCCCGCCCGCCGAGCAGCAGAATTCCCACCCCGCCGGCGATGGCCAGGGCGGAGAAGCCGAGCACCACTGTGCCGAAGGAGATGGGGAACGCCTGTGCGGCGCTCGGCGCCTGGGCCGGTGAGGCCAGGTTCGGGTCGGGTGGTATGGACGCAAACAAGCCGTAAACGCCGATCAGCACGCCGACGATCAGCACGGCCCAGCCGGTGTATTTCATCGCGAGTCCTCTCCTGGTGGCCGGGGCCGGACGACCCCGCGAACGGTGGAAGAGACGCACGCCGCGTGCCGAACGCACGTTCCTTCCCGTCTGGCATCCGGGTTGCTTCTGCACGTCCCATCTCTCGGCTCCGACAACACGAGTCCTCCATGCCGTCGCCCACGAAGCCCGTCACCAAACCGCTCTGGCAGCGGGCACTCATCATCCTGTCCGCGGTGGTCACCAGCGCCCTGGTGCTGGGCGCCTTGTACTGGATGCGGTCGGTGTTCGTGCCGCTGGCGCTGGCGGTGTTCCTCACGGCCGTCCTCGCGCCGGTCGTGTCGTTCCTCCAGCGCAAGGGCTTGGGCCGGTTGCCGGCGGTCATCGTGGTGGTGGTGGTCGCGGTGCTGCTGGCGGCTGGCACGGCGACCGTGTTCGTCACCCAACTGGCCGGGTTGACCGAGACGGTGGCCGACAACAAGGACAACATCAAGGCGAAGTTGGGGTCGGCCCGAACCGCCGTCTTCGGGGACGGCGAGTCGCGGTGGGGGAAGATCATGAAGGAGTGGGAGCACTCGATCGCCCCGCCGAAGGAGGGAGAAACGTCGCCGGTGGTGGCGTCCGTGGGGGGGACAGGCGGGGTGGCCGCGTCCGTCGGCCCCCCCGCGAAGGAGGCCCCGCAGAAGGTGGTGGTGGAACCGGCCGGGTCGTTGTGGTCGTCCGTGGACCCCTACGCCGGGTCGGTGGCCGAGTTGTTCGGCCTGGTGGCGTTCGCCCTGGTCCTGATGGTGTTCATGCTGCTGGCGAAGGAAGACCTCCAGGACCGCGTGTTCCGCCTCCTCGGGATGGGGGCGATGACCTCGGCGGCGCGGGCCGGGGGGGAGACGACCTCCCGCATCAGCCGCTACCTGTTCGCACAGTTCGTGCTGAACGTGCTGTTCGGGCTGGTGTGTACCGTGGGGATGTTCATCCTCCAGGTGCCCTACACCCTCCTGTGGGGGCTGCTGGCCACGCTCATGCGGTATGTGCCGTACCTGGGCACCTGGATCGGCGTGATTCTGCCGGCCGCTCTGGCCGCCGCCCTGTCGAACGGCGACCAGTGGTTCCTGCCGCCCGACATGGCGACCGGGGACTACTGGTGGATCCAACCGGTCGGCGTCCTGGTGCTGTTCTTGGGTCTGGAACTGCTGTCCAACAACCTGATCGAGCCGCGGCTGTACGGCACCAGCCTGGGGGTGTCGGAGGTGGCGCTGCTTGTGATGGCCGGCTTCTGGACGTTCCTGTGGGGGCCGATCGGCCTGGTGCTGTCCGGCCCGCTCACCATGTTCCTCGTGGTAGTCGGCAAGCACACACCGCAGTTCCGTTTCCTGTCGGTGCTGCTCGGGTCGGAACCGCCGCTCAGCCCGGCCGAGTCGCTCTACCAGCGGCTCACCGCCCGCAACCAGGACGAGGCCGAGCGGGTGGTGACGGCGGCCATTCCCAAGGACGACCCTCGGGCGGTGTTCGATGCCACCATCATTCCCGCCCTGGCGATGGTGAAGCAGGCCCGGCACGACGGCCAACTGGACGCCGAGGACGAGCGGCAGGTGTTCGTCATCGCCGACGAGGTGATCGACGAGGCGGTGCTGCAAGTTCGTCGGCTGTCGGACGAGGAGACGGCCGAGCAGGTCGGCGACCGGAAGATTCGCGTGCTCGCCTGCCCGGCGGCGGACGAGGCCGACCGCCTGTCCCTCGACGCCCTGACCGGCCTGCTCCCGGCCGCCCGGTGGGAGGTGAAAGTGGCGGCCGTTGCCACCCTCACGTCCGAGGTGGTGCAGCAGGCGGCCGAGTTCAACCCGGACGTGATCTGCGTGGCCGCCCTGCCGCCGAACGGGGTGGCCCACGTCCGCTACCTGTGCAAACGGCTGCGTGCCCGCTTCCCGGACGTCCACATCGTGGTCGGCCGCTGGGGGAGTGAGGTGTCGGCCGAGGACATTGCTCAGTTTGTTGAGGCGGGGGCGTCCTCGGTGACCGGGTCGCTGTCGTCCGCCCGCGCGTCGCTGGCCGGCTGGCTGCCGGTGTTCGCCGCCCAAGATGAACCGCGAGGCAAAGGTGAGCCGAAGGTTCCCGCAGACGAGGCGATTGGCACGCTCCCTGCCTAATGAATTCCACCGGCGAACGGGACATCAGCCCGCCAGCCACTCAATGGAGGATGACATGATGAACACCAACGTGAAAGACCGCCTGGGCGCCGCCGGCGACTCCGCCAAACAAGCGACGGACGCCGGCCGGGATGTGATGAAGCACATCGGCGAGGCGGGCGGCGGAATTGTGAAGGCGGTGGGCGACACCGCCGGCGACCTGGCTCAGCAAGGGAAGGACGCGGTGGGCAAGGTGATGGAAGGGGCCGGGCACGCCGGCGAGAAGGTGCAGCAGTGGGCCGGCGAGGCTTACGAGAACACCAGCAAAGCGGTCGGTCAAGCGACCGACGGCGCCACCGACCTGATCCGCAAACACCCGCTGCCGGCCGTGCTCATCGGGTTCGGCGTCGGGCTGATCATCGGCCGGCTGCTCCGGCTGTAACCCGCCGGACGATTCCGTGAACGCCACCGGATGGGTGTCCGGTGGCGTTTTCGCGTTCCGCGGCGCCTATGAATGGCGGCATGCCCACCGCCGCACTCGTCTACCCGCACCAGTTGTTCGACCCGCACCCGGCCCTGGTTGGCGCCGATGTGGTGTTCGTGGTCGAAGACCCGCTCCTCTTCACGCAGTACGCCTTGCACCGCCAGAAGCTGATGCTCCACCGGGCGAGCATGAAGCGGTTTGCCGCCGGCGTGCCGGAGGTGAAGTACCTCGACGCCCGCCAACTCGCCCACACCGGCGACGTGGTGGCCCACATTACAAAGGCGAAGTGCGATGCCGTCCGCGTGGTCGACCCGAACGACGACTGGCTGCTCCGGCGGTTGACGGCCGCGTGTACCGCCGCGAGGGTGAAGCTCACCGTCCTCGACGACCCGCACTTCCTCACGCCCGATTCCGAAATCGCCGCGTTCACCACCGGCAAGGCGAAGCTGTTCTTCACCGAGTTCTACATCCGCCAGCGGAAGCGGCTGAAGGTGTTGCTGACCCCGGACGGCAAGCCGGTCGGCGGGAAGTGGAGCTTCGACGCCGACAACCGCAAGAAGCTGCCCGCCACCGTCCGCCCGCCGGCCCCCACCCCGCCGGCCGAGGACGAGTACATCCGCGAGGCCCGCAAGTACGTCCGCACCCACTTCCCGAACGCCCCCGGCGCGGACACCCCGTTCGTGTACCCCACGTCGTCCGCCGCCGCCCGCGTGTGGCTGGCCGACTTCGTGGAACACCGCTTCGCCCACTTCGGCGAGTACGAGGACGCCATCTCCGCCCGCGAGCGGGTGCTCTTCCACTCGGTGCTGACGCCGGCGCTGAACGTCGGGCTGCTCTCGCCGCAAGAGGTGACGGACGCGGCCCTCGCCCACGCCGACCGCGTGCCCCTCAACTCGCTCGAAGGGTTTGTGCGGCAGGTGATCGGCTGGCGGGAGTTCGTGCGGCTGGTGTACCGCACCCGCGGGCGGGCGCAGCGGACCCGCAACTACTGGGGCTTCACCCGCCCGCTGCCGGCCGGCCTGTACACCGGCACCACGGGCATCACGCCCGTCGATCACGTCATCCGCGGGGTGCTCGACACGGCGTACTGCCACCACATCGAGCGGCTGATGATCCTGGGCAACTTCATGCTCCTGTGCGACCTGCACCCGGACGCCGTGTAC
>JANNDF010000366.1:0-1307 GCA_031387445.1 Planctomycetia bacterium | reverse complement strand
TGAACCCGCTCGCGGAGCGAGCAGAGCACGTCCGCTCGCGGAGCGAGCAGAGCACTTACCCCACCTTCTTCAAGAAGCTCACGCGGCCGGTGCTCACCCACTCGACCACGATGATGTTCCCGTCCTTGTCGAACGCGGCGTCGTGCGGGTGGACGAACTTGCCGGCCACCCACTCCTTCGGCTTGGTGCGGATGTTCTCCCCGAGCACCTTCTTCCGCCAGTCGGCGTCGTCGCCCAGGTGGGCGAGCACCTTGTTGTCTTTGCCGAACAGGCTGACACGGGCGTGCAGGTCGGGCACCAGCAGCACGTCCCCGCGGGTCTTGCAGTGGGCCGGGAACAGCACCACGTCGTCCGCCTTCGTCGCCGAGATCGCCTTGCCGTCCATGTCGAAGGTGCTCAGCCGGTGGTTCGCCCGGTCGCACACCACCAGCACCGGCTTGTCCTTGTCGCGGGCGTCAATCCACTGGCCGTGCGGCGTCTGCAACTTGCCCAGGTCTTTACCGGCACCGCCGAACACCTTCGTCAGCTTGGCGTCCTTGTCGTACTGGAGGAGGTAGTGGGAGCCGTACCCGTCGCCGACGATGAACCCCCCGTCGGCCGTGAAGCAGATGTTGGTCGGGTTGTAGGCCGGCTCGACCATCTTGGTGGCGTCCTTCGGGTCGGGCCGCTTGGCGTACTCCTTGCAGTCCGGCCGGCCCATGCTCCACACCACTTTCCCCTTCAGGTCGGTCTTCATCACCTTCAGCTCGTTCTTCGTCCACGTGTTGCTCAGGTAGCAGAACTCGTCGCTCCCCTCCTTGCGGATTTCCACCCCGTGCCCGCCGCCGTGGAACTCCTTGCCGAAGCTCCGCACGAACTTGCCCTTCGGGTCGAACACCAGGATCACGTCCATCTGCTTGCCGACGCCCTGGTGCGTGACGTAGGCGTTCCCTTCGGAGTCGAAGGCCACGTTGTGCGTGGTCTGCCAGGCGTAGTCGTTCGGCAGTTCGCCCCAGGCGTGCGAGGTCACTTCGTACTTGTGCCCTTCGACACCGAGCACAGGGTTCTTGGTGCCGCCCTTGTCTTCGGCGCCGAGGATGATCGGCCCGGAGGCGACGGCGGCGGCGGTCGTCGCGGCGGTGGTGGCGAGGAAGTCGCGGCGGTTCATGGCGGGTTCCGGGAGAGGGGGAGAAGGCGGCGAGGGCAGTGTAAGCGACGGGGCGAGCGGGGGCAACAACTCGACTGTTCGCCCCTCGCGCGTGCGAGGGGCGCACCACCCGCCCGCGCAGGCGGCCCGCCCCACGCCCCCGCCGGCGGGGAACATACGC
>JANNDF010000364.1:0-6202 GCA_031387445.1 Planctomycetia bacterium | reverse complement strand
GTACCCGAACCCGCCGCCCCCCTGCGCCGCCGGGCCGATCACCCCCCAGCACCGCCCCTCCACCACCGCCACCACCTCGCCCGCCGGGTTCGCCAGCGCCGCCGTGCTGACGTAGTACGCGGCCCGCGCGTCGCCCGTCTTGCCCGCCAGTTCCGCCAGCAGCTTGGCGTTGTTCGCCGCGTCGTCACCGTGCGCCCCGGCGTACCGGGCCGAGTACACGCCGGGTGCCCCACCCAGCGCCGGCACACACAGCCCGCTGTCCTCGCCCAGCACCCACTCGCCCAATGCCGGAGCCAGTTGGGTCGCCTTCAGTCGGGCGTTCTCCTCGAACGTGGTGCCGGTCTCGTCCACTTCCGGTGCGGTCGGGTACGGCGACAGGTCGGTCAACTCGATGCCCAGGTCGCCGAGCAGGTCGAGCAGTTCGCCGAGCTTCTTCTTGTTCCGGCTGCCGAGCACGAGGCGGGGCATGGGGGTGTTCCTGGCGGGTGAAGGATGATGTCGAGGGTGGGTCGCGCTCTCCGCGAGCGACATCGGAACCGGCTCTCGGAGAGAGCCGGCCACCCTACCGGCGGTTCCGTACCATATCCACATCTGGCTCTTTCGCACTCTCCTTTTCCGTGTGGGTCCGATGCGACATCGTCATGTGCTGTCCGCGCTCGTGCAGAACCAGCCGGGGGTGCTCGCGCACGTGTCCGGCATGCTGGCCTCCCGCGGGTTCAACATCGACAGCCTCGCGGTCGGCGAGACGGAACAGCACGACCGCTCCCGCATGACGTTCGTCGTCCACGGGGACGACCAGGTGCTCGATCAGGTGCGGAAGCAGTTGGACAAGATCGTGTACGTCATCCGCGTGGACGACATCAGCAGCGAGAACTTCGTCGAGCGCGACCTGATGCTCATCAAGGTGAGCTGCTCGTCCGACAAGCGGCCGGAGCTGTTCCAGTTGTGCGAGTCGTTCCGCGGGCGGGTGGTGGACATTCAGCACGACAACATCATGGCCGAGATCAGCGGCACGGAGCCGAAGGTGGAGGCGTTCATCGCCCTGATGCGGCCGTACGGCATCCTGGAGTTGGCCCGCACCGGGCGGATCGCGCTGGTGCGGGGCAACCCGCAGTCGAAGGAGGCCACCGCGTGAACGCCGACGCCGTCAAGCTGCCGTCCAGCCACCGCCGGCTGAGCGCCGACCTGCTCGCCCTGCTGAAGGGGTTGGCCGTCGGCGACGCCATCAAGGTCACACAAACCGTTCGCGTCGGGGCGAAAACGTGGCCGGCCGAGGTCGCCGGCACGTTCCGCGGCCTCAGCTACTTGAGCACCGGGGTGACGGTGGACCGGGTGGCCGAGGACGACATCGTCGTGCCGACCGTGCATTTCACCAAGCCGAACGGCGAGCTGGCCAGCATCTGCCTGGACGAGAACACGAAGATCGCGCGGGGGGTGATTTGACCGGCGAGCCGAGCGGCGTAAGCCGCCGGTTCACTCAATCAACCGGCTCCTGACGGAGCACGGCTCGCCCGATTCAGTCGTCGATTCCGCACCCGCCGGCGTTCAACAATCGTCCCGCCCGCTTGACTCCCCGCCGCCTCCCACCCCAGAATGCCGGTAGCCCTTGCCGGTCCTGTTCCCGAGATGTGTCTGATGCGAACGCCGCTCCGTTCGGTTGTTGCCGCCGTGGCCGCGGCGGTTGCCCTGTCGTCCACTGGGTGTAAGCCCGAGGACGACATCCGTGCGTACACCGCCCCGAAAGAGAACACGGCGAAGGCGGTGAAGCCCGACCCCGACTCGAAATACCGGATGCTCGGGGCGGTCATCCCGGCCGAACCCGGCTACTGGTGGTTCGTCAAGTTCGTCGGGCCGTCGGAGGTGGTGTCGCCGCACAAGGACGACTTCGACGGGTTCGTGAAGGGCATCAAGCCGGACGCCACCAAGCCGACCTGGACCGCCCCTCCCAAGTGGACCGAAGCCCCGGCCCGGCAAACCCGCCTGGCGACGTACACGAACGGCACGGCCGAGATGTACCTGTCCGGGCCGTTCGGCGGCACGCTGTTGGACAACGTCAACCGCTGGCGGCGGGAGGTCGGGTTGCGGGAGTTGAAGCAGGACGAACTGGCCGACAGCGCGACCGAGCTGATGCTGGGTGACAAAAAGGCGTACACCGTGGACCTCCGCGGGCCGACGTGGTCCGGCGGGATGATGGGCGGCAAGGGGCCGTTCCAGAAGTGAAAGTGCTCCGCTCGCTCCGCGAGCGGATTCAGACACCCGCTCGCGGAGCGAGCAGAACACGAAGAGGCAGGACCTCCCCCATGCCCGCCGATACCCCCGCCCGCTCCGGCTCCTTCTTCGACCGTTTCGTCCGCGTCTGGCGGGCGCTCCTCGCCCCGGTCGGCTCGCTCAAGATCACTGTTGTGCTGTTCGTGCTGTCTGGCCTGCTCGTGTTCTTCGGCACCCTCGCGCAGAAAGGCCAGGGCGTTTGGACGGTGGTGGACAGCTACTTCTACTCGTGGGTCGTGAACGTCGAGGTGAAGTACCTGGTCGAGTTCGCCAAGGTGTTCATCCCCGGCACCAAGACCGACGCCACGAGCGACTGGCGGTTCCCGTTCCCGGCCGGCAAGCTGCTCGGCGTGCTGATGGTGTTCAACCTGTTCTTCGCCTACGCCCGCAACTTTCCCGGCGATATTAACGCCGTGTTCAAACAGAGCGGCAAGCGGCTGAAGGCGGGCGGGCCGACCCGCTGGCTGGGCGTGCTGTGGGAGTTCGTGCAGTTCGGCCTGAAGCGGGCCGGCGTGTACACGCTGCACGCGGGCATCCTGCTTCTGTTCATCGGGGAGGCTGTCACCCGCGAGCAGGCCGTCGAACAGCAGATGCTCATCACGGAAGGCGGGTCGAGCAACTACGCCTACGAGATCCGCAATTTCGAACTGGCCTTCGTGGACCGCACCGACCCGGCCGCCGACAAGATGACCGTGCTGCCCGCCAAGAAGATGAAGGCGGCGGTGGACCTCCGCAACAACGCGACCCAGCACAACCTGCCGGCCCCGTCCACGCGGTTCAGCCACCCCGACCTGCCGGTGGACGTGGAGGTGGTGTCGTATTACTCGAACTCGCGGGTGCGGGAGATCGCCCCGACGCTGGAAAACCTGGTGAAGGCGGCGCTGCCGCCGAAGCCGGCCAAGGAAGGCGAGAGCAACCCGGCCCGTGAAGCCGTCATGCCCGACGTGGTGGCCCTCCTCGACGCGTTCGAGAAGGCCCGCGAGAAGGAGCCGAAGGCGCCGCCGCTGCCGCTGCTCGAGAGAGTGCTGACGGAAGTGTCGTTTCAGCAGTTCGGCGGCAAGCACGGGAGTGAAACGCTCGCCCGCATCCAGGCGAGCGTGGCGGAACTGAAAGGGGAGCAGCAGGCGACGACCGGGGCCGGGATGAACTACATCGCCACCTCCGCGGCAGAGGTGAGCGGGGTGGACACGTCTGCCAAGATCGACCTGCCGTCGGCCTACGTCAACCTGTTCGACAAGAAGTCGGGCAACTCGCTCGGCATCTACCTGGTGTCGGCCGCGCTCGCCCTCGACGGCGAGCCCGCCCAGACCATCCCGGACCAGCCGGCCGTCGTCGAACTCCGCCCCACGCGGCACTACAAGGCGTACACCCTGCACCTGTACGACTTCAAGTTCGACCGCTACGTCGGCACCGACACCGCCCGCAACTACAGCAGCGACGTGCGACTGGACGACCCGGAACTGAGCCAGAACCGGGACGTGACCATCCGCATGAACGAGCCGCTCCGCCACCGCGGGGACGCCATCTTCCAGTCGTCGTTCACACCGGACGAGAAAGCCACCATCCTGCAAGTGGTGAGCAACCCCGGCTGGCAGATCCCGTACTGGTCGTGCGTGCTCGTCGGGGTGGGCATGGGCTTCCACTTCTGCGTGAAGATGGGGACGTTCATCCTCCGCTCTGTGAAAGGGGTGAAGTCGTCCACAATTCCTCCGGCCGGTGGGAAGGCCGCCGGCATCGACATGACCGGCAAGGCGCTGCACCCGTTCGCCCGGTACGGCGTGCCGGCCATCGCCGCCGTGCTGGCTACACTCGCCCTGCTCGGCCTGAGCGCCCCCCGCAAGCCGACCAAGGACCGCCTGAACCTGCAACAACTGGCCACCCTGCCGGTGGCCGACGGTGGGCGGGTGAAGCCGCTCGACAGCGTCGCCCGCACCCGCCTGCGGCAGATCAACCACACGGAAGAGGTGGCCGACGGCAAGAAGAAGCGGCAGGCGATCGAGTGGCTCATGGACGCGGCCGTGGGAACCCCCGGCGACCCGACCGGGCCGGGGTCGTGGGCCGTCTTCCGCATCGAGAACGACGAGGTGCGGAGCCTGCTCAAACTGGACCGCCGCGAGGGGCTGCGGTACTCGGTGAACGAGATGTCGATCCGAACGAAGACGATGATCGACCTGGAACCGCTCCCCAAGGAAGTGCTGGAAATGCTCGCCCAGCGGGGCGTCCGCCAGCAGTTCCTCGCCCCAGACCAAATGCCGCTCGACGTGAAAGACCTGATGGACGCGAAGGGCCTCCGGCCGACCATCAAGGAGGTGCCCGAGCTGCGGCCGGAGTTCAAGGCGTTCATGGAGGAGAGCAAGAAGGCGTTCGAGCAGCGGAAGACCGATTCCAAGTCGCTCGGCGTGTACCAGAACAAGCTGATCGAGTTGGCCGAACACCTGCGGACCTACCAGGAGATGACCCAGGGCGAGTTGCCGCTGGTCATCCCGCCGTCCGACGAGAAGGAGTGGCAGAAGGCGGCGGACGCCGGCGAGGCGACGGAATCGGCCCGCATGGACGCGCTCCAGAAGGCACTGCCCCGCATCCGCGAGCGGCTGCGCGAGGCGGGCGTGCCGCCCGACCTGAAAGGCCTCACCCCGGACCAGTCGGCCGACCTCGAGCGGATCGGCAAGGAGGAAGTGGACAAGGAGATGCCGACGTGGGCGAAGAACTCGGAGGCGTGGCAGAAGGTACTCGCCGCCTACCGGGACAACGACCCGAAGGCGTTCGACACGGCGGTGGCCGACTACCGCAAGCGGGTGGCCGCCCAGGTGCCGGCGAGCGCCTTCCAGCGAGCCGAACTGGAAACCTACCTGAACCAGTCGGGCATGTTCTACTGGTGTACCGGCCTGTACACGCTGGCGGCGGTGGCCAGCCTGATCGGGTTCGTGCTGCTGGTGATCGCACCGAAGGCCAGCCAGACGATCCGCCGCGGGGTGTTCTGGTGGCTGCTGGTCACGTTCGTGGCGCACACCTTCACCCTGCTCGCCCGCATGTACCTGATGGACCGCCCGCTGGTGTTCGTGACGAACCTGTACTCGTCGGCGGTGTTCATCGGCTGGGGCGTCATGGCCCTCTGCCTGATTCTGGAACTGGTGTTCCCCATCGGGTTCGGCAACCTGGTAGCCAGCATCCTCGGGTTCGCCACCACCATCATCGCACACAACCTGGCCGCCACCGGCGACACCCTGGAGATGATGCAGGCGGTGCTGGACACCAACTTCTGGCTGGCCACGCACGTCACAACGGTCACACTCGGGTACTCGGCCACCTATGTGGCGGGCGTGCTGGGGCTGCTGTACATCGTGCTTTACATACTGCCCGAGAAGGCCGTGCTACGGCAGAAGGTGGTGATCGGCTCCGGCCTCCACCAGTTGAACTACGACATCGGCAAAATTCTCGGCACCCTGACATACGCGGTGGTCTGCTTCGCCGCCCTGCTCAGCTTCGTCGGCACGGTGCTGGGCGGCATCTGGGCGGACCAGAGTTGGGGCCGCTTCTGGGGGTGGGACCCGAAGGAGAACGGGGCGATCCTCATCGTGCTGTGGAACGCGCTCATCCTGCACGCCCGCTGGAGCGGGCTGGTGAAGGAACGCGGCATGGGGGTGCTGGCCGTCGGCGGCATCATCGTCACCACATGGAGTTGGTTCGGCACGAACCAGTTGGGCGTCGGGCTGCACGCCTACGGGTTCAACAACGGGCTGGTGATGCTGTGCGACGGCGTGTGGCTCGGGGCGGTGTTCGCCGTGCTGGTGGGCGTTCTGCCGTGGCAGTGGGTGTACCGCGGCGGCGGGGCGGCACCGCCCCCGCAAGCGACGCGGGCGTGATAGGGCAGGTCGGGCGAGCGGCCCGCGTGAGCGAGCTGGTTCGTGGTGGAAAAACCAGCCCGCTAATACGG
>JANNDF010000343.1:0-1571 GCA_031387445.1 Planctomycetia bacterium | reverse complement strand
ACCAGCAGTAGGGCTAACGCAGACCACGCGCCGCGGGCGGGGGCGACTTGCGGGGGTGGGGGCGAAGCCATCAGTGGCACCGGAACGGAACGAATGGGTACGGTATAATCACCGCCGCTGGAAAAAGAACCTGCCCGACCGCTCGACATCACTCTGTAGCCGGGGTCTGTGACCCCGGTCGGACCGACCTCACGGAGGCCGGCTACAGGAGGATCGGACGCCATGACCGACGACGACGTCAAAGCCAAACTGCTCAAGGAAATCCACCTCCGCGGGTACGACGACCACTACATCGACCGCAACGAGGAGCGGGAGGTGCTCCAGATCGCGTTCCAACTGGGCGTGGGGGCGGACGCCGCGCGGGCCGACATGACCGCCGTCTGCGGGGAGAGTGGGTATGTGCTGGAGAGCGTTGTGGTGCGGGTGATGAGCGAGCGACTCGCCGAGAGGGTGGCCACAGTTGGTGCGGTGGACCGCGACGGGTTCGAACGCATCGTGGCCGAAGGGGTGCGACTGGTGAACGGAAAGAAGGGCGACCGCGACGTGCGGGTGATGCTCGTCACCCTGATGGAAGACACCGGGCACAACCGGGTGAAGGGCGGCTGGTTCGGCAACTGGTACAAGGCGCTGAAGAAGGATCTCGGCGTGGGGTGACGGCCTTCCGGAACTTCGGCTTGCAACCGTCGGATTTGTCCGCGTACACTCCCCCACTCACACGGCCAGCACGGAGTGCGGTCGCCGCGAAGTCGAGAGGGAACTCACCGATGCCCGCCCAACCCGTCCGCCCGCTGATCGGCATTAGCACCGACTTCTACGCCCCCAAGAACAGCCACCCGCACCTGCGGCTGAACGCCGGCTACCTGGACGCCGTGCTGAACGCCGGCGGCCTGCCGGTCATCCTGCCGCCGACGAAGAAAGAGAACTTCGCCGAACTGGAAGCCCTGCTCGACCGGGTGAGCGGCCTGGTGATGATCGGCGGGCTGGACCTCGACCCGCGGCGGAACGGCCAGCAGGTGACGGCCGCCGTGCAGATGATGCACGCCCGCCGCGAGGACGCCGACCGCCTGCTCATGGGCAAGGTGATCGAGCGGAAGCTGCCCCTGCTGGCCGTCGGCAGCAGCATGCAACTGCTGAACGTGCTGCTCGGCGGCACCCTGCACCTGCACCTGCCGACCGACCACCCGAAGGCGATGCCGCACTTCGACCCGAGCGGCGGCCCGCACCGGCACATGGTGAGCGTGGAGCCGGGCAGCACGCTGGAAGACATCTTCGGCTCGCCCGAGCACCGGGTGAACAGCACGCACCACCAGGGCGTGAACCAACTGGGTCGGGCGCTGCGGGTCGGGGCAAAGGCCCCGGACGGCGTGATCGAGGCCATCGAGACGACGGACGAGGAGTGGTTTTGCGTCGGCACCCAGTGGCACCCGGAGTGCGAGACGGCGAGTGCCCTGGATCGCCAACTGTTCGACAACCTGATCGAGTGGGCGAACAAGTACGAGCCGAGCGAGGAACTGGTGGGGGTGTGAATCGTTTCGTTTCGTGGCGAGCCGAGCGGCGTGAGCCGCCGGGTG
>JANNDF010000318.1:0-1496 GCA_031387445.1 Planctomycetia bacterium | reverse complement strand
GACCCGCCCCCGTCCCCCCTGCAAATCGTCGAGGCCATGCTGTTCGTCGGCGGCCCACCGCTGACCGCAGCGAAGGCGTGCTCGGCCATCCGCGGCCTGACCCCCGACCGCTTCCGCGACCTGACCGAAGAACTGGCGAAGAAGTACCGCACGCAGAACCGGCCGTACACCGTGCAGGCGAAAGACGACGGGTACGTGCTGGCCGTCAAGCCGGCGTTCCGCGGGGTGCGTGAGCGGCTGACGGGCGGGCCGCGGGAAGCCCGGCTGAGCGGGCCGGCGGTGGAGGTGCTGAGTTTGATCGCGTACCGGCAGCCGCTGGCCAAGGGTGACGTGGATGGTCTCCGCGGGGCGGACTGTGGCGGGGTGATCCGCCAACTGGTGCGGCTCGGGCTGATCGCCGTGGCCGCTCGCGGCACCGCCGCCGACCCGGCCGTGCGGTACGCCACCACCGGCCGGTTCCTCAGCCTGTTCGGGCTAGGGTCGCTGGATGATTTGCCGAGGTTGGGAGATGGGTAAAGTACTCCGCACCCTCCGGGTGCGGTATGTTCGGAACCGCACCCGGAGGGTGCGGAGTACCTTGGGTCACTTCTTCTCCGGGGGCTTCTGCAAGTAGTCGGGCAACTTCTTCGCGTCCAGTTCCACCTTCGCGCCGGTCTTCGGCACGTCCACCCCGGCGGCCCACAGGATGCCGTTCACCAGGAACCGCCGGTAGCCCTCCTCGGCGAAGCTGGCGTGCAGGTGCCCGCCGGTGAAGGTGAACGCCCGCCCGCCGCCCGGCCGGTCGAAGGCCCACGCCACCACGTCGTTGTCACCTTTGAACTTGTCCGCCGCCTTCGGGTTGGTCGTCTTCAGCAGTTGGGTGAGCGTCTTGTCAGCGGTCAGTTTGTTGTGCGTCAGCCAGCCGTCATCGATCTTGAATGCCGTCACCCCGCGGAAGATGGGGTGGTCGCCGAACTCCTTGAACTCGTGAACCCAGTGGGCACGCTGCCCGCCGTCCTTCGCCCACACCCCGCCGGCGAGCGCCTTCGCCCGGTCGGTCCAGTCCTTCGGGTAGTCGGCCAGTTGGTGCAGTTGAACGACGCCCGCCCCGCCGTCGGCGATCTTGCTCACCTGCTTGAATCGCTCGCCCGTCAGCAGTGGGTGCTTCTCCGCACCGTCGGCGAACAGAACCACCGCGGCGGCGCCGGTCAGCGTGTCGTCCTTCTTCGGCCAGTCCACCGCGTACACCGGGGCGACGCCGTCGGTCTGCTTGAGCAGGTCGAACAGCACCGCGCACGCGGCCTGGTAGTCGTGCTCGCCCGGCTTGAAGTAGCCGGACCCGGCGACGAGCACGATTTTCTTTGCCTTCGGATCTTTCGGCAGATCCTCTACCGGCGGGGCGGCGAGCGCCACCATCGGTAGCAGTGCGAGGAACAGCAGGGAGAGGCGGGGCATGGGGAACTCCGGGGGGAGATTGGCGAGCGGCCCGCGTGAGCGGGCTGGTAGTTTTAGCACCA
>JANNDF010000295.1:0-1156 GCA_031387445.1 Planctomycetia bacterium | reverse complement strand
CGGTGCTCGAGGTCAGCACCGGCCGGTTCACACCGGCCGTTCGCCGGTCTGGTCACTTCGCGTCCGGTTTCTGCTTGGCTTTCAGTTTCGCCGCTTTCGCCAGATCCCGCTTGCCCTTGCCCATCTTGTTCCGCACCGGCTTCTTGGCCGGCGGGATGAGGGTACACGTGCCGCCCTTGCCCTCGATTTGGGCTTTGGCGGAAGCGGTGAAGTGGTCGCCCACGACGGTCAACTTCTTGGCCAGATCGCCGTTGCCGAGCACCCGCAGGCCGTCCCAGGTGCCGGTCACGAGCCGCCGCTCTCTGAGAGCGGCCATGTCCACCGTGGCGCCGTCGTCGAAGGCGTTCAGGTCGCCCACGTTAATGATGGCGCATTGCATGGCGAAGCGGGCGTTGCTGAACCCCCGCTTGGGCAGGCGGCGGTGCAGCGGCGTTTGTCCGCCGACGAACAACACCCCCGGCTTGCCCGACCCGGCCGAGGCGTATTGCCCCTTGTGCCCACGGCTGGCCGTCTTGCCGTGCCCGGAGCCGATGCCGCGGCCGACCCGCTTCTTCAACTTCCGCTTGCTGATGCCGTCCGACAGGTTGGTCAGGTCCATTAGATTTGCACCCCCCGCAGGCGGGCGACTTCCTCGCGGGTGCGAAGTTGTTGCAGCCCGTTGATGGTGGCCTTCACGAGGTTGATCGGGTTGGTGCTGCCGTGCGTCTTGGTCAGGATGTTCTCGATGCCGGCGGCCTGCAGCACCTCCCGCACGCCGGGACCCGCCTTCACCCCGGTGCCGGGGCCGGCGGGCACCAGGATCACCCGGCTGGCGCCGAACTTGCCGATGACGCGGTGCGGGATGGTCTTGCCGCGGAGCGACGCCTGCTTCGCCCGGCGGGCCATCTGCTCGCCTTCCTTGATGGCCTTCTCGACCGCCGGCGGCACTTCGTTGCTCTTGGCGTAACCGAACGACACCTTGCCCTTCTTGTCGCCGACCACCACCAGGGCGTTGAAGCTGAACCGCCGCCCGCCCTTCACCACGCAGGCCGAACGGCTGATGCGGACGAGGTAGTCCACCATCCCGCTGTCGCGGGAGTCGCCGCCGTCGCGGCCGTCTCGCCGCCCACCGCGGCCGCCGCCGGGACCACCGCGGCCGCCGCCGGGACCGCCGCGG
>JANNDF010000247.1:0-19926 GCA_031387445.1 Planctomycetia bacterium | reverse complement strand
CCCGCCCCCCCCCGGCCGGGTGCCGAACCGGCCCACCACCCCGGTGACCTCCACCGCAAGCGGCTCCGGCCCCATAGGATTTCCGCACACGCACAGAGGGCGGAACATGGTTCGCATCGGTCTCGTCGGCATCGGGTTCATGGGCATGATCCCGTAGTTTTTCTCTTCTTCATTCTGCAATTCTGCGTATTTTACGGCATTTCCTGCGGACATTGCGTCAATTCCTTGCGTTATGATACACTATCAGCGCAAAGAATGGCGCAAAGAATGGGTGGACGCCAGAGAAGGCCACCCGGCTCCCAAGACAGGAGATTCCGCATGGCAGGTCGTCCTCCGAAGCTTAACCTGACGAAGAGCGTGGGCCAGTACACCACCACCATCGACGGCGTGTTCCACCGACTCGGCACTGATAAGGCAAAGGCCGAACAGCAATTCCGGTTCCTGCTCAACAAGGCCGACCTCGGCGAGGTCGTGGACAAGAACCCCTTCTTCGCCCAGATCGCTGACCAGTGGCTCGACTTCGTTCAGAAGCACCACGCCCCCGAACGCTACCGACTTTGCAAGGGCCGGCTGGACGAGTTTGTGGAGTTCGTGGGTGCGGGCCTGCGTGTCCGCGACCTCCGAGCCAGTCATGTCGAGCGGTGGATCACCGCCAAGAAGGTTTTGACCGAGAAGAAGAAGGTCAAGGGGAAGCGGATGACTTGCGTGGCGTCCAAAGGCACGGAGCGCGGATACAAGGGCATCATCCTGGCGGCGTTGAACTGGGCTGCGAAGCCCAAGGTTCGTCTCATTGGGTCCAACCCCATCAAGGGACTGCTCGAACTGCCCGAAGGCGATGCCCGTGGCGGTGACGTGGTTTGGGACCAGAAGGTCTACGATCAAGTGCTGAAGATGGCGAACCCGGCCTTCGCCGAAGTGGTCCGCATCCTGGCCCTGACTGGGGCGAGGCCGTCCACCGTCTGTGCGGTCGAGGCCCGTCACTTCCGTGCCGAAATGAAGCTCTGGGACGTGGAAGACATGTACAAGACGCGGCTTCACAAGAAGAAGTACGTCAAGCGGATCTGGCTACTGCCAGACGCTCTCGAACTGGTCAAGAAGAAGAACGCCGAGAACCCGACCGGGCCGATCTTCCGCAACGCCCACGGCTTGCCGTGGAACCCGGACGCCCTCGGCATCTACCTGTACCAGATGCAAACGAAGTTCTTGGCCACGAAGGGGCTGGAATGGCCTGACAACCTGTGCATCTACGGCCTGCGACACACATTCGCAACAAAATTCATCGCCGCCAACCCGGACAAGCTGGAGTACCTACGCGAACTGCTCGGCCACAAGGACATGAAGATGGTCCGCAAGCACTATGGCCACCTCTTTGACGAACACGCCGCGATCCACAAGGTTTTAGAAGGGTTCAAGGTGTTCTGACAGGCAATGCCAGCTTCAACCTTGGGCGGCGTTGCCGATGCTCAGGTGCTTGTACTGGTAGGCCGGTCCTTTGACCGGCCTGTTTTGTTTCGGTGCCGCTGGAACGAGGTTCCGCCGCTTGTACTCTGCGACCGAGGCATCTACGGGGAACTTGCGAGTCCCCCGCCGCTCGAATGCGATCTCGCCCTGGTCGAGCAGCTTGTAGAGGAACGACAGAGAAATCTGGAGGTCGGTAGCCGCCTGCTTGACAGTCATGGGAAACACCGAACGACGACACATTTGTGCCAATCGCCCGGAGTTCTGTTGCCCTAACATCCACCATCGGAAGAAGGGTTATGAGGCTCCCTAGTGGGTTTCCCCGCGACCGATAGAGTGGCGAACACGTCCCCACGGTCACGACATGTGCTGTGCGCGAAACCGCTCTAACGGCTCCAACACTTCAAAACAACACCTATCGCATGGTCAGTATAGGTTCAGGTTGCGGTGTATGTAAAGCAGCCGGATGGGGGAGGGACGCAATTTGTTCCTGGCGTGCCTGCGGAGGGCGGCGGAAATGATGGTCTGGCACGGATTCCGAGACGGCCATTTTGCGGGCGTGTAGGGTTGCAAACCTTTCCGCACCGAGGCGGATCGGGAAGTCGCAGCCATTCGGTGTGGGAGTCAAATGCACGCCATTTCCTCGAAACCTGAAGCAGCCGGCACCGGCCTGGAGGACGTTTTCAGCGATTCTGTGTGGCGCATTGCCCGCGTCACCAGCCCGGAGAGCGTGCTGAAATACGATCCGCGTCTCGCTGATCTGGGGTGCCTGGACTGTTTGGAAGAGGCTGAGTTCTTCGCAAGCGAACGCATCCTCTGGGTCGTGGAGCGACACGGCACCTTGGTCGCCACGATGCGGCGATCAGACGACGAGTACGACGCCATCCACTGGAAGCAGCCCGAGTTGATCGAGATCGCGGCTTGCCCGTCAGCCTGGAGGTTTCTCCCGCTCTGGCTTCAAACTCCGATTTGGCGGCGACTCCTTGCTTTCATCCGGGGTTACGATCCGGTCGTCCACAACCGGCCCGAGATCCGGCGGCTCGCCGAGGCGACGTTCAGAACCAGAGTGGTTCGCACAATCGAGGAGGGCAACAAACTTTTGCTTGAAGAACTTGTGGCGGACTGCCCGTTCTGGCGAATTCGTGGCCGCGCCGAACTGCTCCAGCAACAGCCGTCCGAATTGCGGCGCTGGTATCGGCTTTTTCGGCTGCCAAAGAGCGACGAGACAGAACTTGGCATCGAGGATTTCGTTCGTGCGTTGCGGCACGCTGCCGGGTTCCTTGACGCGACGGCGGACTTCGAGGATTAGAGCCCGTCAAACCAACCTGAATTACCCGAGGTGTCAAAATGGCCGAGATACGCAAGAGCGTTCGTGACAAGAGCGACGACAGCGAACTCAGAGCGCAGGCCGAGGCCGAAGTCCGGGCTCTGCTGGGCCGCTCAGTCACCATTCGAGCCACGACGCTGGTCGATGCCCTCGCCGAGGCGGAAATGATCAGGGCGACTGAGAACATCTTGCTTGCGATGAACTCACTTTGGAACTGGTACAGCGGCCTGCCGGCCAACGAACGAGAAGAGATCGGCAGGTTCGAGAACAAACGGCGATTCTGGATCGCCGTCAGGTTTCGCCACCGCTCTCAATAAGCGACGGCACCGTCATGTGTTTTGACGGCAAGTTGACGTGAGAAGACGGCAGTGACTGATTGCTGGTGGACGATGGGAACGGAAGACTTCAGCGCCCTGCAAAACAACCTCTCGGAGACACACGATGAAGGAAAAGCACCGGAATTGTCTGCGGATTAGATACATCGGTTCGGATCAGTCGCGGATGTTTACGATACAGCGCGGCGACTTCATGTTTTGGACAGGGGGCGGTTTCAGTCGAATCCTCGACAAGGCAAAGGTCTACCGCGACCACGACGCAGCAGCGACCGCCGTAGCTGCTCTCCAGTACCGGCAGTACAAGGGCTTGCCTGTTCGCGCGTTCAAGATGGAACTCAGCTTCCTCCTCGCCGCAGACGTTGTTGACGGGATCAGCATGGAGCAACTCAAGAAGTACATCGCCAATGCGATTCAGGTTTCTGTGGACAACGGCTACCACGGGGACGGCCCGGTTGCCGGGTCATTTGTCCAGGCGAGATTGCACATGGGCACGCTGGAGGAAACGGTGCCGAGGCGGACACGCTTTTGAAGACGCCGCACTAGGCGATGGCGGCGATCTCGTTGGGCGTGAAGTCCATGACGCCGCAACGGGGTCTTGCGAGTCCACCCAGTCGAGCGAAATGAGGCCCGAGCCACATGCGTGACGGCCCCTTGAAGTGAAAGACGTGGAGTTGACGGAAACGGAAAGAACGACGCCTCACGGGGAAGTCATCGGACACGTCAATCGCGGACGCCGGCACCGAAGCCAGTGAGTTAATAGGATCGCACTATGCCAGCCTGAATTTTCGGGGTCGCGCCCAGTTTTGCCAGCGATGATTCGCCCGTCGTTTCAGCCAACTGCTATTAGCAGATACCTATGGATGGCGAGTTTTTTGAAACAAGAAAAGACAGGGGCGAGCAGGCAGTCCAGGCTGTTGGTGATGGGACCGTGTTCCTGGGGGAACTGGTTTGAGTTCTTTCAATTTCCGTTTTGTCGCAGAAGAATCGGAAATGACATTTGCTCTTAGCGGTGGCGGCAGACAGGTCGTCAAACGTAACAGGTCAGCGGTGCGTTTCACGCCCAGTGCCTTCCCAATTTGTCTTAATAGCCGACCAGCGCGGCACACGATTTATTCCCTTAAACCGTTCGCCCAGTGGCAGATGTGGCCGAGGCCGCTTGTCCGACACTGACGGGATCGAGACGGATACAAGTTAGGTTTGAGCGGTCGCGCCAGGGCCATAGCACGACACTGACTTCGCGTAGGACGGCTTCTGTGGCTGGGTGGCCCCGATGTCATCCAGTTCGTCTATCGCGGACTACGGGGCTACTGGGTGGCCTGACGCTTGGTAAGTGGTGGTGGGGAGCGTGTAGGAATCAAGGGCCGCTGGGTCGAAGGGCTTCCTGGCAGTGGGTGCCTTCTTCCGCGTCCGCTTTGGGATGAGCTTCTTGCGTTGCTCGTCAAGCCAGCGTTGTTCGTGCTTGCCCCGCATGTAGTCGTCGTATTCTTCGCCGTGATATTCGCGGGCCGACGCTTCGTTCCGTTGGTCGATTGCTTTGACTTCGTCGGGTGTCGTGGCCTTCGTGCGTTCATCGTAAAGGAACCGCTCGATTTGCTCCGCGTTCTTTCCGGTGATTGCCGCCCAGTTGATTGCGGCTTCCTCGATCTCGGGGCGTGCCTTGCGGCTGGCCTGGAGCGTGGCCTTCTTCGCCTGTCGCTTCTGTTTGTTGGCTGTCGGGGTTTGGCCTTTCTCCCAGAAGTTCCCGAAGTGCCCGAAGAGGTGGAAGCGTTCCCCGGCGGTCGTCATCGGCTTGAAGAGTACCCGCTTGCGTTTGTAGATGTCATCGTTGGTCTTGTGTTTGAAGAGGGCGTCTACGTCTTCGGTGTCGGGCATGCGGGAGTCTCGGAACTTGAGCTTGAGCGTGTACCGCCACCACGTTTTCGCGTCGTTCCATGTCGGCAGGGGTTCGTACTTCTGATTCAGGCGAACCTTCGTCGTCTTGCCTAGGGTTTCGCGGAGCTTCCTTGCGTTGCTGCGCATCAGGTGTTCGGGGGCTTCTCGGATCGTCAGGTGATGGTTCAGCTTGTTGTCGCGGGTAATTTCTGTGGTGTAGAACGCGGAGATTCCGAGCTTGCCGAGTGCCTTGAACAAATGCTTGCGTAGCTCTCCGTGCTGCTTGAGTGTGAGGTGGTCGATTACCGTGATGGTGCCGGCATAGGGGTAGTGCCAGTTCTCGCCCTTCGCCTTGCTGATTGCGGCGGCGTTGGCGAGGAGTTCGTAGTTCTTGCGGCGGGCGTTGGCGAGGAACCCGTAGACGCAGTAGTTGGAGTCGCCGTGTCGATTCGCTTCGCCCATTTCGGGACGTGACTGAAAGTATACGGGGATTGATTTCGGCAGAGTTGGAGTATATACTTTGTTACTCATTTGAGAGCCTGCCACGCAACTCTTGGTCGGGGAGCGTGAGCAGGCTTTTCCTTTTGATTCAGGTCGTCTTGTTTTCTTGGGTTAGGGCAACGTCCTGTGTGCCGGGTGTGTTTTGAAGTCACGCAGAGACAAGCCACTCATCCGTGTCTCTTCTTCGGCCATCATTTGACACTTCTTCGGCCTGTATTCGAGCGGACCCAGTTCTTATCCACTTGTAGTGAGTTTTGTTTTCAGTCCGCCCCAGGATGATCGTTGTCGCGGGGGCACTTCAGTTCGGGTTCCCACCAGAGTTCCGCAAAACAAAAATCACTATAAGTAGTAATGGAACTGGGTAAGCGTCCTGCCCTACTCTCAGACAGTTGGTTTGTCTCTGCTTGATTCGATGACGACGCCGGTACGGGCAGTCACGAAATCCGCGATCCCGTCCACTTCCGTTTGTGTCAGGTGCGACCAACGGCCCTTGGTAGATGCCGTTACGCCGGGATGCGGCCAGTGCCCTAAATGTGAACAAACTCACAAACTCAGTACCCATCCCGATCCCGACGCGGCTGCACTCTACCCTGAAGGTCGCCCGTGGTCGAGGTTGAGCCGTTAGTTTGTTCACTTAAAGAGGAGGACTTTAGAGGTACGGTCCTGCTGCACTCTGCTCGGGGACTCCACGGTCCCGCACAACTCAAGCGTGTTTGGGCGAACTTTGGACTTCAGTCCGGCAATCCAAACGCCTCGGATCAGTTTGATGACGGTCCTCTTCTTCATGTCCAATCTCCCGCGCATCGGCCACGCCGAAGAAATCCTTTATCGCTCCCACTTCACGGGGTGTGAGATACAGCTTCCGTTGCTGAGGAGGCTGCCTCATGGGAACGTACCCGGATCGAATGATGTGCCTCACCTGCCAATAGGTCACACCAATTTCCTCGGCGAGCGAGCGAATTGTCGTTACTGTCATTTGGACTCCTTTAAGTGGCCGACTACATCGTAGTGTCGGCAATGATCAACACCAAATGCCCCGGAGAGCAATTTGTGCCTTACCTATGTAGACACCGCTTGCCGAATCCTTTCACTGCTCAATATGCGCGATTAAATGGCGTTGTCTTCATCCACATGCGTGCAACGGCTGGCTGTGCCCACTTCGGCAATATTTTTCCAAGATGAGTTTTTGGTATGTTCATGGTTAGCAGTTGAGGGTACATTTATAACGTGGGCATCCTTGAGCGCGTCGCTCTTTTCTGGATGCCACATTTGCTTGCTCGGATGCAGAGCGGATTTTACGCTCACTTTTTGCCGCCGCAAGCTCCTACTCACCTGAGTCAAGGGGCTGCTATGCGCGGAAACTCTACACTGTATCACTACTCGCCGATGTGTTTCCTTCCAACCGTCCTCCGTGAGGGGTTGTGGAAGGGAGATGTCGCCCATCACGACATTCGCGTCCAGTTGACAGCGGTCAGCCTCACGACGCAGACCGACCCGGATCGCCTGTCCTGCTGGGGTCAACGGGACGCGCTTTCGTTCAAGACAGCCGTCCGCTACGTCTGCCACCTGCGGGACGAGGATCTCCCCAAGCTGGAAGCGCAGCGTGAGACTTGGAAGCGTCTGAGGTTCAGCAGGGAATACATGAGAAGCCTCGACCCCTACGGGCAGGCCAAGTGGTGGTACCACTTTTTCGGCAAGATCCCTCGGGAGCAATTCGAGGTGCAACTGAGGGGTCGAAGCGGGTACGTCACGCCTCCCGAGGCTGGTCTGGGTCGCGTCTCGGCACTGGTCGATGAAGAGCATGCCAATTACGAGTTCCTGAGTCCATTACATGCGCCGGGTTGCATGTTCGTGCGGCATCTGTCCGACAGCCAGGATCAGTGGCTGTTCACAGAGTGTTACCCGGCAGAGCGGTTTGCCATCGCTTGATCGTCAACAATGACATCGCCGATGACAGGAAACAGATGGTCAGCCGTCAACATCGTCTGTTGACGGCTGACGTGTGGGCGGCTTGAGCACAGAGGCGAGCGAATCGGACGACGCCGTTGATTGGACGAACTCGGACTTCGGGTGTCATTCTGTTCACCCCGTTCAGGGCTCTACCGCTACTTGACTGACCCGTTTCAACTTCCCGGTCACTGATACTTCAAGCCGGTGACATGGACGATGAAGGTCAAAAAGACGGGGATGTCATCCCCGTCTTTTCATTGACGAACACCTGCTCGAACTCCTCTCTTCAGTACGTCATTCTCTCCGACGCCTCGGCGAGTTGCTTGTTGCTCCGCTGCGTGTACCGGGCCGTCGTCGTCAGGTTTTCGTGGCCCAGGATCTGGGCCAGCGAGACGAGGTCGTTGCTATTGTCGGCCAAAAACTGGTGTCCGAACGTGTGCCGGAAGGCGTGCGGGTGCAACTTCGCGCCGATGATCGCGCTGTACTTGTCGCACAACGCCCGAATGCCGCGATCCGTCAGCGGTCCCCGCTCACCGACGAACACCTTGTCCGACGCGGTCGGCGGTCGAATGTCGAGGTACGCCTGGATGGACCGCCGGGCCTGGAGGGGCAACGGCACCGACCGCTCCTTGGCTCCCTTCCCGAGCCGGAAGACGACGGTGCCGGCACGCTCGGTGATGACCACATCGGCAATGTCAAGGTTGACCACGTCCGCGCAACGGCACCCGGAATAGAGCAGCAGGGAGAAGATCGCTGCGGCACGCACGTCCTGCCGAAGCTCGACTTCTCGAAGCAGGCGGCGGACGACGGCCCGATCCAGACCTTTCGGTGCCAGAACTTGCCGACGAAGTTCCTTGACCTTCTTCGCGGGGTTCGTCGGCAGATGGCCTTCCTCGGCCAGCCAGCCGAAGAACCGCCGCACAGCCACCAGCAGTCGGTTGACGGTGGCGACAGCCTGCCCCTTTTCTCTACGGAGGTGATCGCGGCAGTCGGCCACGTCCCGTGTGGTGACGCGACCGACGCGGAACGGCTCACGGTTGGCCGAGGCGAACCACCGGGCGAACTTGCGTAGATCCTGGGCGAAGGCCCGCCGGGTGTTCGCCGAGAAGTCATGTGTGGCCAGGAATGCGGTGGCGAGGTCAGCCTCGGCTTCGCCGACCGGGTCGCCTGCGAAAACCTTATCACCCCAGTTCTGACGGGTTTCTGGACGCACATCGGACATGAGTTGCACACCTTTTCGGGGTTACTGGGCTGAGATTGGCAATTATCGCCGCACGTTATCCGCCGAGTTCTGACGCTTCAGATGAAGGAAAACCGCCCGCAGCACGTCGCCCCGGTCCAGGCCGGCGGTGCCTTGGGGATATAGCTCGTCGGTCACACGTTGCACCTCGGCGGCGGTCGCGGCGGTCAGGCCGAGGGCGTTCAGCCCTTCAATCAGTGCAAGCACGTCGCCCCGCTTCGCCTCCAGCTTTGGCTTGGCCAACTTCGGCTTGGTGGGTGCCGGTGTCGCGCGGCGGGCATAGAAGAGGACCGGCTTGCCGTCGATGCCGCAGTTCCGCCGCCGCACTTCGAGGCAGACCTTCTGTTGCTCCTCCGTGTAGATCGGTCTGTCCGTCTCGGCCTGCCGCTCCGGTTGTGGGAACGCCGTCCCGATCAGTTGGTAGAACCGCGACCGGGACAGGCCGCACATGCGTGCCATCTCCGCGACACTGACTGCGGCCTTCGTCTGAATCTGCACGCTCATCGGACTCTCCCCGGACGGTTACAGGTCGGAAACGAGACGGCTTCGGGACTGTTGATTGCGGACGGTTACTGGGCGGAAACGAGACGACATCGGGACAGGTGGTCGCGGCCTTCAGCGGTCAACTCACGCCGCCCTTGGTCGTCTTTCGTGACAAGCCCCATGCGGATCAGGAACGGCTCCGTGACCTCGGCGACAGTGCGAGTGTGAAGCCCGAGCCGGCTGGAAACCACGTTGAGACGGGTCGCGCCCTCGGCGAGGATCGAGAGGTACTCCTGCTCGGTCGGACCCAAGCCAAGCCCGTCGATCTGTTCCAACGAACAAGCCCGCTCAAGGTGGTCCGGCATGACCGCGTTCTCGGCTTCAGACCGCGCCACACGACGGCAGCTTTGGAGGAGCCGAAGGGCAAGTCGAGGCGTGCCACGGGAGCGGGCGGCGATTGGGGCCAGGACACGTTCGTCCACCGTCCACCGCAAGGCCCGGCTGCGCTGACGGAGCAGTTCGACAAGCTCTTCCGACGAGTAGAAGCCGAACCGCAACGTCAACTTCATCCGGTCGCGGAGCGGTTGGAGGAGCTTGTACTCGTCGGTCGTTGCCAGCAAGAGTGTGAAGTCGGCCAACGGAATGCTCTGCGGCGCACCTTTGGCACGGCTCTGCAAGAAGACCCGCCGTTGGTCGATGGCGAGATAGAGCGCGGTTTGGAATTCCTTCTCCAATTCGTGGACTTCGTCAATCAGGATCACATCGCGGTCCTTCGCGCCCAGGAGCAAGGCGTTGAAGTCGGCTGGACTGGTGACAGCCTGACCGAGGACTTCGTGGAAGGCGCAGCCCATCTCGGCAGCGATTACCTTCGCGGTTTGAGTTTTGCCGCACCCCGGCCCGCCGGTCAGCAAGGAGTTCTCAAATTTCTTTCCGTCCTGCCGGGCGGCATCAAGGGCGACTCGAACTTGATCGACCACGGAACGCTGGCCGATCAGATCGGCGAGTGACGCGGGTGCCGCGTCCGCGATGTCGTTGGCTTGCTCAGTACGCATGCTGTTCCCCCTGGTTGATTTCGTGGGCAGCGATCTGGGGTCTACACGCCGTCGAACGGGCCGTCTCGGAAACCGGGCTGGGCTCATTTCTTGTGCAGACTCGACGTGCAGACGAGGCCGATGAACTCGCCAGTCTCGGGGTGAACGACGTGGGCGTGGCCCAGCGTGTTGCAGGGCGGGCAACCTCGCAGGTTCTTGACCCGAACCCGCATCCCGGCGGTCATCTGCGCTCTCCGGTCGGTCACGTCCAACAGGCAGGGACGGTAGACGTAGACGGCGTTAGAGCGGACCTTCATGAATTGATCCAGCTTGTGCTTGAGGACGGGTGAGTGGCACTACACGCCAGCGGCAACGGTGTCTCGGAAACAGTGCGAAGGATCGGATTCCGAGACGGGATGCGGGGGAGCGTGTAGGCGAAGGAGGTGCAGAGATGAGTTTCCCGATCTACATCCTTGACCTGGGCGGGGAGGATGATGCCATTGTCTTTCCCGAAGGCAAGGCGGACCTCGACCACTGCGACTTCTGGGAAAAGTCTGTCTCTCGGATCGTCGCTTGGCATTTCCACCTGCCGCTCGAAGAGTTGGTGAATTTGCCGTACTGCCAGCGGCGGGCGCGGATCAGCGGCAACGCCGTCTATTACGGAGAGAGGCCGGTCAAGAAGCTGTTGCAACAGATCGAGAAAGCAGTCGGCACGACGGGGTTGCGGTTCGTCTACGACGATCACGAAAAGAGGCTGGCGTTCGAGTTACTAGAATTTGCGGGCTTGCTGGCCTCGACTCAGTGACGGCGCGGACACAGCGTGCGTCACCCCGCCCTATCACACTTCAACTCCGTGATGATCTCGCTTTCCTCATCGATCTTCACGGAGATGCACAAGACCTGTCCCAGGCAGGTCGAAGTTGATGGTGGCGCTTTGTGCCGTTGACGCTCCTTGACGATCACGTCTTTCGATATGAAAGGCGCGTAAGTCTTTTCCGGTAGTGTCTGTTTTCAGAGTTCTGGGGATCCCCACCTGACATGACGAAACACAAATGGCCCCCTTCAATTGCATGTCACTGGAGGTGAAGAAAAATCGCCAGAGAATGTATTGATCTTGGGATGGCTGAGTTCTTGAGATTGGGGTGAAATGGGCGACTCGCCCTTTTTCGGCATCAGGGTGCAAGTCAGGAGAAACCGATGAGGTTCATGGCTCATAGCTACAAAGATCCACACGTCGAGTTTCCAATCTTCGGCACGACCTTCGACGGGAAAGAGGTCGAATGCTCGGATTGGGATGAGGAGACGGAACGGTGGGTGGACACGGACGGCTGCCGCCACCGCCCGGACGATCTCCATACCGTCCGCCCGCCCTTCGAGGACGGCGTGGGCTACTACCGAATCGACATCCCCTTATTGGGGGTCACACTTGACGGGCTACCCGTCCGCGTCACCGGCTGGCAACCCTTCGTTCCCCAGTGGGAGACGGACACCGGCGAGCACCACCCCGTCATTAACTGCCCTCGGCCCGAGGTCGGATGCCGGTGGCGCTCCCTCGATGCCGATTGGCAGGCGTGATCGAACGGTTACACGCCTTCGACCACGACCCGTCTCGGCTCGCCCACGACCTTCCTCACCGCCTCCGCGTCGTCGAACCGGGAGCAGTAGACCTCGGCGGCGAGTTCGGGGGGCAGGCATTCCGTGAACTTCATGTTCTCGATGGCGGTGGCGTTGGGCACGGGGCGAACGTCGCTCGCCACAATCGCCACGATCCGCTTCTCGACCGCGTCCAACGCAACGGTGGCTGGAAACCTGATACCGAAATTGTCCGGCTTGCCCTCGATCTGGGGCCGCAAGGAATCGGCCAGCAGAGCGTTGGCGATACCGCCGCCGAACGTCCACCAGCGGACCTCGCCGTTCGCATGCCGGACGATGCTGGTCGCCTCCGGGGACGCCCAGGAATACTCGTCGCGGAGTTCCTCCAGGCCGGCGGCGGCTCGGGTGGACCAGAACGACGGGCGTTCTTCATCGGTCAGAACGCGGCGGATGCTCTGGCACAGACCGTAACTCAGCATCTGCCCCTCGCCGAGCCAACGGGACCGTCCCCTCTCGTCCGTGGGCTCGACGTGGGCGACCCGGCGTTTCCAGTCGAGGTGATTCGTCTTCCAGCTTCGCCCCGACAACACAAGGATCACCGGCCCGTCCGCCCGCTTGTAGAAGGTCGATTCGTGGACGGAGCCGAGTTCCTTCTGACCGGCCACCACCCGGAAAAGAGGGGCCGATGTGAACACCGACAGTAGCTCCATGAAGTTTTTACGACCGAAGTGGGACTCTCCCTCGGGCGCGAAGGATAGCACGCCGTCGTCGCTCCAGACGAACTTGGCGTCGAGCATGGCGTCCACCAGGGCCGTCACCGCCGCAGGGTCCATCGCCCGGAAGGCCGGGACCGCATCGACCCAACCGAACCACTCCGTTCGCCCGATCCCTTTCTCTTGCAGGATCAGCGCCATGAGTTGCTGGGCCAGGATGTGGTACGGCTTACCCGGCGGGCGGACGGGTTCCACGAACCCGTCTCGCCAGAGGCCGAGTAAGCCCGCCGCCCGGAGGAGCCCCTCGTCGGTCGTCGCCAGCCACAAGCAGTTCGGGGTCGCGCCGTCCCGGCGACCCGTGCGGCCCATCCGCTGAAGGAACGACGATACCGTGGGCGGGGCGTCGATCTGGATCACCCGGTCCAGATCGCCGACATCCAGGCCCAGTTCCAGGGAGCTTGTGGCGACGATGACGCAGTTCTGGCGGGAGGCGAATGCTTGCTCGGCGGAACGGCGCTCGTCGAGGCTCAGTGAACTGTGCGAGACGAAGGTGTCGATCCCGTGCCCCCGCAAGAGCAGAGCCAACTGCTCGACCCGAGATCGGCTGTCGCAGAAGACCAGTCGCTTCTCGCCCTTGTGCAGAAGGCTGATCACCTTGGCCGCGTTCGCCAGCGAGCCCACGAAATCAAGTTGTACATCCGGGGCACGCTTCACGGTCGGCTTCGGCCAGACGACCTGCCGGGGGCGGTCGGAGCAGGACGACAGCCACGTCAGCATTTCCTCGGGGTTGCCCACCGTGGCCGAAAGGCCGATCCGTTGGATGTCGCGTCTGGCGAGCCGCTGGATCCGGGCGAAGACCGAGAGCAGGTGCCAGCCCCGGTCGTCGGCGGCGAACGCATGGAGTTCGTCGATGACCACCGTGCGGACGTTCTGGAAGAACCGGGCGTGGTCGATCTTCGTCGAAACCAGCAGTGCTTCGAGGGACTCGGGGGTCGTGAGCAGGCAGTCCGGCGGCTCGGCGACGATTCGTCGTTTCTCCCCTTGGGGCGTGTCCCCGTGCCAGCACGCCGCCCGCCGCCCGACCAGTTGGAAGTAGCGGGCGAGTCGCTCCTCCTGATTGTTCAGCAGAGCTTTGATGGGGCTGACGTAGAGCACCGAGAGCCCCGCCCACGATTGCGAGAGCATCTGCGACAGCACGGGGAAGAACGCGGCTTCCGTCTTCCCCCCGGCGGTCGGGGCGAGGACGACGAGGTTCGCGCCTTCGAGATAGGCGGCGATGGACAGAGCCTGGACGGGCCGCAGGTCATTCCAGCCGAGGGAATTGACGATGTGGTGCTGGAGGGCCGGGTGCAGGAGTTGGAATGCGCTCATGCGTCCAACTCGATGTCTTCGACCGTTTGGGCCTGGGCCTCCCGCTCGACCGTCGTCATCTCGCCCGCGTTGACCGTCAACTGGTAGTGCCGGCGTGGGTCGAAGTCGTCGAACTGGTCGATCCGGTCGAGCACGTCCGAAACGAGTTTCTTGAGGAACAGCCGGGGGGCGATGCCGACCTTGCCGCCGAGCTTGCCGGTGACGGCGCGGGCCAGGGCGTCGATGTAGGCGTCGTCGGCCAGTCGGAGCACTCGGGCCGGCGACGAACAGTCCGTCACGAAAAGGTCGCGGACCTTGACGCCGACCTCGACCAGCCGGTCGTGGTCGAACGAGGCCAGCCGTAGCTGCACGGCGCGGGGGTTGTCGAAGCGGGGGTCGGTCTGGAAGTCCACATGCAGCCGCTGGGCCAGCGGCTCCAGTCGCTGAACCCCCTGCGGCCCGTCGAAGAAGGCCGGCGTCCCCGTGGTCAGGAGGAACAGCTTGGGGAACCGGCCCCCGTCGATGTCGTCGATCAGTTGCCGCAGGGCGTTCAGCCCCTTCTCCCGCACGTCGCCCCGGACCCGCTGGAGCGTCTCGATCTCGTCGAGGACGAGCACCAGTCCCGAGTAGCCGGAATCCTTGAGGATCAGCAGCAGCCCGCGCAAAAAGCTGAGGGCGGCGAAGTGGTCCACGTCGCCCTTGACGCCGGCCACCCGCTTGATCGAGGCGGCGACGTGGGGCTGACCGGCCAGCCAGCCGGCCAACCCCTCGGCGGTCGCATGGTCGTTCTTCCGCTGGGCGGATCGGTAGGTGCGGAGGGCGGCGGCGAACTGCGGGGTGGCTCGGGTGATCTCGACCAGTCGCTGTTCGAGGAGTTCGTCCGCGCGGCGGGCCAGCGCGGCGTCGTCGGACGGGTCGATGGTCCCCTCGGCCAGGACATCCTCCTCCAGGCCGTAGAACCAGCCGTCGATGATCGAGCGGAACGCCCCGAGAAAACAGTCCGCCGTGGAAAGCTGCTCCATCGCCCGCCGGTAGACCGTTTCCAGCCGGTGGAGCGGGGTTTCCGTCTCGGAGATCTGCACCTCGGCGGTGGCGAAGCCCTTCTTCTTGGCGATCTCCTGCACCCACCGGGCGAAGAACGTCTTGCCGCACCCGTAGTCGCCCCGGACGGCCTTGAACACGGCACCGCCCCGAGACACGTTCTCCATCTCCTGGGCGACGGCGGACTCGAACCGGGTGAGGCCCACGGCGAGGAAATCCAGCCCGCGCTGCGGCACCGTCCCCTTCCGCAGGGCCGCGATGATCTCTCCCCGGCGCTCTCGGCTCATGTCCATCGGCGGCTAATCCAAGTCGAACTGCCTTTTGAGTCGCGCAACGTTCAGTTCGACTTTGTTCTCGTTGCGGTTCAGGGTCAGGATCTCGTACCCGTCCACGTTCAGCAGCCGCTTCAACTGGGCGACCAAGGGGTCGAGGCGGGCCGGCGGCAGGTCCGCCGCCTTGGCGAACGCGGCGGGCGTCATGATCCCGCCGTTGGCGTCCAGGGCCACAAGCGTGCTTTCGACCAGCGCGTCCTCCGGGGCGTGCCGCCGGATCATCGCCTTCTGATCTTTGTACGCGGGGGAGGCGAGCAGCTTCTGGATCCAGTCCTTCGACGGGGCCGGAACGGACTTCGCCGTCTGGACCGTTTCGGCGGGCTCGTTCGCCTCATCGGGCAGATCGTCGAACAGGGTCGTCGGATGTTTCGGCAACGCCGGCACGGTTACGTTCTCAATCACCGTCGTGGCGGTGGGGGCCGATGACCACCATTCGGGCTTCGGGTACTCACAGGGGAACAGGTCCGAGTAGGCACTGCTCTTGTCGCGCAGAATCACCAGGGGGCAGACCATCTCCTGCGGCGTGGCTCCCCCGTGGTAGCCGTTGTGCTGGCGCTCGTAGTAGATCGCCTCGGTCCAGGGCACGATGACGGCGTTGCCTCCTCTGCCGTCTCGCACCCGGCTCCCCGAGACGACGAGTTCTCCGTCCTCCAGCGGCCCCGCATTCAGACGCCAGCGGCTTCCCGTTTCCGACGAAAACTTGCGGGCGTCCTGGCGGTGCCAGACGTGGCCGTGATCGCTGGCGAGCACGACCACCCGGCCCGAGTCGCGGGCCAACTTCAGCAGGTCGCCGAGCGGGCTTATGCGGCTGATCGTCCAGAGCATGGGCATCTGTTCGCCCTTGCTCAGGAAGTCGTCGATGGCGTTGATGACTACCCCGACGACCCGGTTCTTCTCGGCTAGGATCGCCTTTTTGAGGTCGTCGCCGACGACGCCCCGCATCCCCTCGGTGGCCTCCCGCTTGTGGAACAGCACCGGCGGGTTCTTCCGGTCGCAGCACGCCTTCAGGGCCGGGTGGTCCTCGAAGTTCCGCTTCTCCACGCCCTGGTCCCCGTTCGTCACCTTGCCCGAGAGCAGGGTCGCGCGGGAGAAATTGGTCACGCTCGGCACGGCGGCGACGACCGGCAGCGGCGGCAGCGAGGACTCGTTCAGCGTGGCCTCGAACCAGTGTTCCCGCCGGATGTCGTCGAGGAGTTCGTGGCAGACGGCCCAACTCATGCCGTCGAGGACGATCAGCAGCACCCGGTTGTCCGCCGCGACTTTGGCGACGACCTGCTCCAGAACGTCCTCGACGCCGCAGAGGCCCGCGAACTTCGATCCCACCGAGGTCCAGTCCGCCAGAGCCGTGGCGAACGCCCGACTGAACCCCGACCGGCTGCGGAACACCGCCTCGTCAAGCTGCTGGAAGGCATTGGACAGGTCGGGGACTTCGTCCCCCCGGCAGATCGATTCCCTCGCCCAATCGACGAATGCCAACTCCTTGAGGTAGCCGGAAGCCATGTCGGCGAACGCGGGCGAAGTCGGCGACGGTCGGGACAGCCAGCGGACGAGGCGAACCGCCATCTCGGTGCGCAGGGCTCGCTCTTGGTATCGTCCCACTCGGGCGAGCCGGTGGGCGGCGATGTGGTGCTGGAGTTCCTCGCACCGCTGCACCGCCGACTCGCCCGGAGTTTCGATTGCCGAGGAGATCTGCTGCCCGAGCCGGGCCAGCCGCTGTTCGTAACCGAGCAGGGTGAGCCGGGTGCGGTAGGCGTGATCGTCGCAGCGGAACTGCCGCAGCAGGTCGTCCGCAAGCTGCAAATGGTGCTGGGCGATCCGGCTGTCGTCACGGCGGTCCAGATCGGCGACGGCATCCAGGGCGGCGCGGCCCAACGCGCGGCCCACACCCTTGGCGACCGGCTTGTTGCCGTGGTACTGCTCCATGCGTGCTGCTGCGGCGTCGAGCGTGGGATCCTGCCCCTCGCCGAAGACCACTTGGCAGACGACGGCCAGGGCGAGGGCGTGGCCACCGGCCCCGCTCTCCACGAACCGCAGCACGGAATCCGCCACTTCCCCGAGCCGTCCGGTCAGCCGCTTGCTCAGACCGGCCTTGAGTTCGTCGCCGGCACTCAGATAGCGGGCCGCTCCCGACTTTGAGGCAGCCCAAAGGAGCAGCCCCACCAGATCCGGCTCGCTTTCGCCCATCTCGAAAACGTGGCGGCTGACGGCCCGCCACACCGTCCCGGCGTCCAAGATCCCCGCCGAGACGGGCGGATACCCGTCCGCAGGGGCGTTTTCGAGGAGAGCCTGGGCGACCGCCGGGTCGCAGATCGAACGGTCCAGTTCCTTGGCCCGGAACAGCGCACAGAGGCTCGCCCAGTCGTCGATGGGGAACAAGCGGCACCGGGCGAGGCGGGCCACCACGTCGTGGCCCAGGTCGCCGTATTGCAGTTTGGTGAGCAGGATGATGCGGCGGTTCTGCCCCTCGGCGGACAGCAGCGCCTCCCGCACTTGAAAGACCGTGTCGGCGCGAACGACGGACGCCTTGCCGAAGTCGAACTCGACCTCGGCGGGGCCGCGCCACCCCGTGGTGACGTGGAGGCCCACGGCGGGGGCGGTCGGATCCCGCTCCCACTTGTCCTCGACCAGGGACCGCAACTGCTGCTGGGTGATGGCGGCGACGGTCATTGCGGCCCCTCCTCCAGCGTCCACTGGATCGAGAGCCGGTACTTCGGGTTCGCCCTCAGCTTGCCCAGCAGTTCCTCGACCGTCGCGGACGCTTCCGTCCCGTCGAGCCGGGCCTTGCTGTCGGTCCCCACGACCTTCCATCCGGGCTGCGGTCGCGGCGGGGGCACGACGGGCGGCGTGACCGGGGGCACGTCGGGTTGCTTGGGCGGCACCAGCAGGCGGATCGCCCGGTCCACGGCGTCCGACAGCTTCGGGGCCAGACCGCCCGCCAGGGCGTGTTCGTCAACCGTGAGCCACGACCGCACGTCATCGAGTAGGAGGTCGGCATCCGTCTTCCGGTGGTCCGTCAGTTGCGCGACCGCCGAGAACACGTCCCACTTCGTGACCCGCAGGCACCCGAGCACCGCCGCCGCCGACTTCAAACTCTTCCCCATCGCTGTGGTCGATGTCTCGGCCTTGGCGTGCGCGATGGCTTGCACCAGGGCAGTCGGCTCCTTGCCCTCGCAGGCTGCCAGGAGCGCCTTGACGGCCTTCGCCGTCCGCACCCGATCCGCCTTGCCGGCGTCGGCCTCGGCGACGGTCAGGTTCCTCAGCACCAGTTGCAGGCGGTCGGGCAGGCTGTCGCAGTCAGCCTTGAACTCGGTGACGCCCTGGGCCACCTTCTCGGCCAGGGTCGTCAGGTTCGAGGCGTTCAGCAGCCGGGAGACGGCGTGTCCCATGATGTCGGCCAGCCGCGTCACGGACTCCTCCCAGTCCTTGAGGTCCGGCAGCGTCTGCTCTTGAAGCTCCAGTTCGTTCGGCAGGTCGTCGAGGGCGGGCGTGTAGTTGCTGCCGTATCGCACGAAGGAGCGGTTGGTCTGGTCGGCGTAGACCAAGATGAGCAGGTTCTGGATCTCACGGGGCAGCCCCCGCTCCTCGGGCTGGTCCATGTACTGCCGCAGGTCGGCCACCGAGGGGTGCGGCTGGCCCGAGGCCGAGTGCAGCCGGCTGAAGTGGTTCTTCCAGTAGCTGCCGAGGACGAAGTGCGTCTCGGACATCTGGCCGAGGTCGAGCGGGTTGCAGACGTTGCGGAGCTTCAGCCGCAGCCGGTCCTTGTCGTCCACGAACACCCGCCCGTCCGGGGTGCGTGCCGCCTGCTCGCACACCTCCAGCACCTGCTTGAGATCCTTGCCGAACTTGACCTCCTGGCCAAAGTTCGGGTGCTTGGGGTACTGGTGCGAGAGTGCCTGATCCAGCAAGTGGGTCAGAGCCTCGCCGAGGGTGGCCCCGACCGGGCGTTGCAACTGCAAGGACGGGTAGAGCGTCTTGAAGTGCGACTCCGACATGTCGTAGGCGGTGTCGAGGCAGCCGGGGGTCGGCTCGGAGCGGATCGCGTATGCGGCCTCGACGATCTGGAGCAGCCGGGACGACAGGGCGCTCTGGTGGTTCTTCAGCAGGAGCCGGGCCTTCTCCCGGTCCTGAAGCGACAGGTGCTTCGCGTACTGGTCGAGGTTGGTGCCAAGGAGGAGCCGGTCGATGATGACAAGCTTGCCCAACTCGGCCTGGGTGCGCGGCGAGAAGATGGACGGCAGCCAGACCAGGGTCTGCTGCCTTTCATTCCTCTCACCGAACCGCGTCAGGCGGTCGAGGTCTTCGTTGGGCGAGTGCCCGTCCGCGTCGAACGGGAAGTCGATGACGAGCTTCCACTCCTGATTCGACCGCAATGCCTCGTCCGTCAGGGAGCGGACGTTGCTGAACAGCACGTCGCAGGACCGCTTGCTCCCCCGCCACCAGAAGGTGTGCGAGACGAACATCTCGTCCTGCTCGGGGAGGCCCAGCGACTTGAACAGAATGCCCCGGATCTTGAACTGGCGGTTGCCGGGGTTGTCGTACACCCGAGCCGCCTCGATGATCGACTCGGTTTCCACGCCGGAAAGCTGGATCGACACAATCGGGTTGACGGGGTCGTCGCTCAGGTGGATGACGCCGCCGCTCAGGTCCACCCACTGCCGCAGCTTCTGGGCGACGACCTGATGCTCCCGGCCCGGAATGCG
>JANNDF010000237.1:0-12504 GCA_031387445.1 Planctomycetia bacterium | reverse complement strand
GCCGCCCGGCAGGCGGCACCTACTTTTTCGCCTTCCGCCGTGCCACCCAGAGCGTGACGAACCCGGTGATCATGCCGGCCCAACAGAGCATCGGCACCCAGTCGCCCACCGCGGCGTACACGCTGCCGCGACCATCCAGCGGAACCTCCACCACGATCGCCCGCGCCACCCGCTTCGACGCCTCCCAGCCGTCGTCCATGTCCCCGGCCATCTCCACGATCCGTCCGTCACCGTCGATCACCGCCGACTGCCCCATGTGAACCGACCGCACCAGCGGGCGTCGGGCCTCCACCGCCCGGAAGCGGCTGAGGGCCAGGTGCTGATCCAGTTCCTCACTCAAACCGAACCAACTATCCAGGCTCTGGTTCACCAGGATGTCGGCCGGGTTCGGCTCGCCCGACCACTGGTTGTACCGGCGGGCGAGCGTCGGGTCGGTGTCCTCGTAGCAGATGAGCACGCCGAACGTGTAGGCCTTCGCCTCCACCTTCCCCTGGGCACCCTTGCGGGCGGAGGCGAGCGGGAAGCGGACAGCCGTCTGCCCCGGCTCGCACATCGGGGTGTTCAGGCTGGGCGAGAGCGAGGTGAGGAAGGGGAGCTGGTTGCGGAACGGGATGTACTCGCCGAACGGCACCAGGTGCATCTTGTCGTACCGCGGGCCGGGCGTGCCGTCGGGCAGCATCAGCCGGGCGGAGTTGTACCGTTTCTCGGTCTTGCCGTCCCAGTCGATGGCCTCGCCGCCGAGCAGCACGCACGTCTGCGGGTTGGCCGGGTCGCGCTGCCAGCGGGTGCGAACGTGTTCCTTCCGCCCGGAGCGGAGCAGGTCGAAATACCCGCTGGCGTCCATGTTCGCCCGCTCCTTCGGCGACAGCTTCTCCAGTTCCTCCCGGCGGCTTTCGCGGTCGTCCCGCTCCATGTCCGCCACCCAATCGGGCCGGAGGATCGGGTTCTTCTGACTCGTCTCCTGGACGCCGAACGAGAACCCGTGCGGCCAGTCGTCCGGCAGCGCGCGGATCATCGCCTCCCGCTCGGTCGGGGTGTTCGCGGTGAACGAGATGTCGCGGAACAGGTAGCACGCCTCCGGCCACACCACCAGGTCGGGCGTCGTGCTGCCCTTCACCACCGCCCGCGTCATGTGGTCGTACCGGCTGAACACCAGCGGGCCGTCGGCCATCAGTTTCTTGTGCGGGATGTTGTCTTGCAGCACGGCGACGGTCGGGCCGGGTTCGAACGGTTCATGAACCAGACGGATCGAGCCGTACACGATCAGCCCGCCGACGAGCAGGATGGCCCCCGCCAGCGACATCAGCTCGGCACGGAAGATCGGCGGCTGCCAGACGCGGGGCAAATTCACGAACCAGCGGAACGGGCGGACGCGCACGAGCAGGTCATACACCGCCCCGTTCACCGCCCCCACCGTACCGGAGATCAGGTAGACCCCGCCGAGGTCTGCGGCTTGCAGCAGCGGGATGTTCGCGTGTTGGGTGTGCCCGAGGAAGTACCACGGGAAGCCGCTCGGGTAGTACATCCCCAGCCACTTCATGAACGGGTAGCCGGTGGGGAAGTGGGCCTTCGCGTACTCGAGCGCGATCCACACGACGGGGAAGGTGAGCGCGAGCGGCGGTTTGCCGAAGCGGTCCAGCCGGCGGAGCAGGAACAGGCCGAGGGGCCAGAACAGGGAGAGAAAGAGCGCGACGCCGGGCCAGGCGAACAAGGCCATCATCGGGTCGGCGTGCCGCAGCCAGTTGACGGCGAGCGCGCCGAACGTCAGCCCGCCCAGCCACGCGGCCGTGTACCGCCGCCAACGGCCGATGCCCTCCGCCCGCACCAGCGTCAGGAACGGGGCCATCGCCACGAACGCCACCCCCCACCAGTTGAGGGGGAAGTAGGCCGTCCAGAGCAGCGCCCCGGAAATGATCGACGGCATGAACACGCGAGATTTCAACACGGAGCTTCCTTCTCAGAAGAGCAATCCGCCACGGATGGGCACGGATGAAGTGATGATCCGAACGGGAGGAGAAAATTCCTTCAGTACGGATCGTGCCCTCATCCGTGCCCATCCGTGGCGTGTGTTCAACGGGTGTCGATCACTTTCACCACGTCGCCGGCTGCGAACGACACCTCACCCGGTGGCAGCACGATGTACCCGTTCGCCGGCAGGAGTGCCCGCAAGTCGGCAGAGCCTTGCCACGGTAGCGGGCGAACCGAATCGGCTCCGATCACCGCCGGGTGGTACGTCGGGCGGTCGTGCTTCGCGGTGAGCGGCTCACTCAATGGTAGCCGCCGTACCTTCGGGCCGGGGTCGGTCCGCCCGCACATGATGTCAATTGCCGGGCGAACGAACAACTCGAACCCGACGGCCGCACTCACCGGATTCCCCGGCAGGCCGAACACCAGCTTGTCGCCGAGCGTGCCGAACAGGAGCGGCTTGCCCGGTTTCATGCGAACCGTGTGGAAGTGGATTTCGACGCCGAGCGACTTCAACACGTCCGGCACGAGATCGTACTTGCCGACCGACACCCCGCCGGAGAGGAGCAGAATGTCCGCCGCGCGCAACCCATCCCGGATTCGATCAGTCATCTGCGATGCGTCGTCGCTCGCGGAGCCGAAACTCCGGATCACACCGCCCGCTCGGTTGGCGAGTGCGATCAACATGAAGGAGTTAGTGTCGCGGATCTGACCGGCGACCGGCATCTGATTCGGTCGCACCAGTTCGTTCCCCGTGGCGATCACGGCCACCCGAGGGCGGGGAACCACCGCGAGGGGCGGCCCGCCCACCGCCGCCCACAGCCCGAATGCGAACGGCGACAACACCATGCCCGCCGGCAGCACCACCTGCCCCGCCGTCATCTCACTGCCGCGACGGAAGATGTTGACACCCGCCTTCACCGCCTTGTGCAGTCGCACCCCTTCACCCTCAACCGTCGATTCCTCCTGTTTCACTACCCCATCCGCACCGGGGGGAATCGGTGCGCCAGTAAAGATGCGGACGGTCTCGCCCACTCCGACGGGGTTCGTAGACACCGCCCCGGCTGCGACCTCACCGATCACTTTCAACACCGTGCCGGGTGAAGCACAGTCGGACGAGCGGACGGCGTACCCGTCCATCATCGACTTGTCGAACGGCGGGGAGTCGATGTCGGCGGGCACGTCCCGTGCGAGGAGTTGACCCAGAACATCGCTCCCGAAGCCGACCTCCACCGCCGGCTGTGGCTTGGTGTGGCGGAGAACGATCTCGCGGGCGGCGGCAACGTCGAGCATGGCAGTGTTCTGCTCGCTCCGCGAGCGGATGGTAGGTGAAGTTATCATGCGAGATTGCTACCGGCCCGAACACCCGCTCGCGGAGCGAGCAGAACACTTCGCCTCGGTTCCGTAAAATGACCATTCCCTCTCCCCTTCGACGCCCGTTGCCTTCGCTCAAGGACTGACATGCCTCGCGTGTTCATCGCCGACAAACTGGAATCCGCCGGGGTGGACGCCCTCACCGCCGCCGGCATCGAAGTGGACAACCGCCCCGGCCTGAAAGACGACGCCCTGCGTGATGCCCTGCGAAACGCCGACGCGGTGGTGGTGCGGAGCGCCACCAAGATCACCGCCGACCTGTTGACCGATCCGGGCAAGTTGAAGGCCATCGCCCGCGCCGGGGCCGGCGTGGACACCATCGACGTGGAGGCGGCCACCCGCAAGGGCATCGTGGTCATGAACACGCCGGGGGGGAACACCATCTCGGCCGCGGAACACACCATCGCTCTGATGTTCGCCCTCAGCCGGCACGTCGCCGCGGCCGACGCCAGCATGCGGATGGGCAAGTGGGACCGCAACAAGTACATGGGCACGCAACTGACCGGCAAGACGCTCGGCATTGTTGGCCTCGGGCGGATTGGCCGCGAGGTGGCGCAGCGGGCCATCGGGCTGGGAATGACGGTGGTGGCGTTCGACCCGTTCGTCACGCCGGCGAAGGTGACGGAGTTGGGGTTCACGGCGGTGAGCGGGGTGGATGAGATGTTGCCGCAGGTGGACTTCCTGACCGTCCACGTGCCGATGACGGGCGAGACGAAGGGGCTGATCGGGGCGGAGCAGTTGGCGAAGATGAAACGCACCGCCCGCGTGCTGAACGTGTCCCGCGGCGGCATCTACGACGAGAGGGCGTTGGCGGACGCACTCACCGCCGGCACCATCGCCGGGGCCGGCATCGACGTGTTCACCAATGAACCGCCACCGTCAGAGAACCCGCTACTCAGCGCCCCCAACATTGTCCTCACCCCGCACCTCGGGGCCAGCACGCTGGAAGCCCAGGAGAATGTGGCCGTCGAAGCGGCACAACTGCTGGCGGACTTCCTGCTACGGGGCGTCGTGGCGAACGCGGTCAACATGGCCGCTCTGGACCGGACGGAACTCGACGCACTGCGGCAGTACGTCGAGCTGGCTCACCGGCTGGGGCAACTTCAGGCGCAGATGGCCCAGGGGCAAATCCGCCGGGCGGTGCTGACGTACAAGGGCGACCTGGCCTCGAAGAAGACGAAACTGCTCACCGCCGCGTTCACCGTCGGGCTGCTGGAAAGCCGGCTGGCCCAGGGGGTGAACCTGGTGAACGCCGAGGTGGTGGCCCGCGAACGCGGCATCGAGATCGTCGAGAGCAGCAGCACGAAGAAGGGCGACTTCTCGTCGCTCGTGTCGGTGGACGTGGAGACCGACAAACGGACCTACACCGCCGCCGCGACCCTGTTCGGCGAGCAGTACCCGCGGCTCGTGCAACTCGGGCCATACCGGCTGGAGAGCTACCTCGACGGCACGCTGTTCGTGTTCACCCACCGTGACGTGCCGGGCCTGATCGGGTTCGTGGGGAACATCTTCGGCAACCACAACGTGAACATCGCGGCGATGACTGTGGGGCGGGCTGGCATGGCCCCCGGCGGCGATGCCATCGGCGTGCTCAATCTGGACAGTGTGCCGCCAGAGGAGGCGGTGGGGGCGGTGCGTGGTCACCCGAACGTGTCGGCCGCGACGGTGGTGAAACTGCCACCGATGGGCGAGGCGCCGAGCTGGCTGCGGTGGTGAAATGGTAGGGTGGGCCGCTCTCGCCGAGAGCGGCACCGGAACCGACTCTCGGCGAGAGTCGGCCACCCTGCAAAACGATACCGCCCGGAGTGCGGGGAACACTCCGGGCGGCGTTGGGGGTCGCACCGCACGCGGTGTGACTACCCATCAACCTACCTGTGTGGTCGGAACGAGCCGACCGCCGGCCGACGTTTCGTGCGGGGCGCAACTGCCCACGGTCGCTATAACCGTCACACCCGCGCCAAACCTACCGGATTCTTATGAAAGTGTTCATCACCGGCGGCACCGGGCTGATCGGCCGCCGACTCATTGCCTCTCTGCTCGCCCGCCGAGACAGCGTGGTGTCACTGTCTCGGAAGGCGGCCGAGCCGCGGCCCGGGTTCACGCCCGTCGTCGGTGATCCCTCCTTTGCGGGCGAATGGCTGAGCCAACTCTCGGCATGTGACGCGGTCGTTCACCTTGCCGGCGAGCCGATTGCCGGGAAGCGGTGGAGTGCCGAGTACCTGTCGCGGATGAAAGCGAGCCGCGTGGACAGCACGACGCTCATCGCCGAAACGCTGGCGAAGGGCGGGCCGCGGGTGTTCCTCAGTGCGTCGGCGCTGGGCTACTACGGGGCGAACACCGGCGATACGGTCATCAACGAAACCTCGCCACCGGGCACGGACGTGCTCGCCGACATCTGCGTGGCGTGGGAGGCGTCGGCCGACCCCGCCCGCGCCGCCGGCGTGCGTGTGGTACACCCGCGGATCGGCATCGTCCTCGATCCGGACGGCGGGGCACTGCCGCAGATGGCTCAGCCGTTCAAGCTGTTCGTCGGCGGGAAGATCGGCAGCGGGAAGCAGTGGCTGCCGTGGGTCCACCACGCCGACATGACGGCGATGCTGCTGTTCATGCTCGACACGCCGACCCTGAGCGGGCCTGTGAACGCGGCCGGGCCGAACCCCGTGACGAACGCCGAATTCAGCCACGAACTGGCAGCAGTGCTGAAGCGGCCGAACCTGTTCCCGGCACCGGTGTTTATGTTGAAACTGCTACTCGGCGGCGTGGCCGACGTGGTAGCCGGGGGGCAGAAGGCGCTGCCGGAGAAACTAACAGCGTCGGGCTTTCGGTGGCAGTTCGAGACTGTGAAGAAGGCGCTGGCGGAGTTGCTGGGCGGGTAATGTACTCCGCACTCTCCGAGTGCGGTTCCGATCCAACCGCACTCGGAGAGTGCGGAGTACTGACGCGTACCTCGACCTTGTAGGCGGTGCAGACCGGTTCCGATCCAACCGCACTCGGAGAGTGCGGAGTACTTTCACCCCCGTAGCGCTATCGCCGTGGCGGTGGCGAAGAGCCGCGAGTAGCTGAACGACACCATCACCCGCGTCACCCCGCGGGCCTTCATCCGCTCCTCCGTCGCCCCGCGGATCGTCACCTTCGGGTCGATGGCACTGTCGCACTCGATGACCACGTCCCGCCAGTCGATGCCCCGCTTCCACTTCATGCCGAGCGAGCGGAACACCGCCTCCTTCGCCGCCCAGAAGCTGGCATAGAACTCGGTGCTGTGCGTGCGGGCGGCACAGTACGCCGCCTCCTCCGGCGTGTACACCTCGCCGACGAACTTGTCGGCGTGCGCGTCGATCAGTTTCCGCACCCGCGGGCAGTCCATCAGGTGCGTGCCGAGGCCGACGATGTCCATGACCAGGGACCGAGTACGAAGGTCAGGTCGTTCTACCCGTCGCGGAGGGGGATTTCATCCCGTCCGCTTGTGTTCGCCACACGGCGTGCGAGAATACACCCGCGCGGGATTCCCCGCGATCTCTCCATATCGTTCCAGGTTCTGGCCATGCCCTCTCACACCCGAACCCGCGCCGGGTTCACGCTCATCGAGTTACTCGTCGTCATCGCCATCATCGCCATCCTCATCGGGCTACTGTTGCCGGCCGTGCAGAAGGTGCGGGAAGCCGCCGCCCGCATGACCTGTACGAACAACCTGAAGCAGATCAGCCTGGCCACCCACGGGTATCAGGACGCCAACGGCCGGCTGCCGGACATGGACCGCTACTACGCCACCACCTTGCCGAGAGGGCCGGTCTTCTACCTGTTGCTCCCGTACATCGAGCAAGACAACCTCGTCCGCATCTCGAGCAACAACGCGTACGCGCAGATCACCAGCAGCGGCACGCAGACCCGCATGGCCTGCACCTATCCGATCAAGACGTTCTTCTGCCCGTCCGACGCCACCTGGGCGGACGCCGGCATCTGGCAGCCGGGGTGGGTGGGGAACGAGGACCCGGCCGGGCTGTGGATGCCGGGCAACTATGCCGCCAACTTCCAGGTGTTCGGCAACCCGACCGCCGGGAACACGATCCCCGCCAACATGCTGTCCACCCTCAACCTGACCACCATCACCGACGGCACCTCGAACACGGTGTTCTTCGCCGAGAAGTTCCGCACGTGCAACCTGAACTACTCGCCGCTGTGGGGGCACGGGGCCTGGAACGTCAGCTACATGCCCATCTTCGCTTACGGGTCGGCGAACGGGGCGACCGGGTACACGGCCAACTCGGCTTACGCCGGCATGGTGGGCACGAACGCCAAACCGCAAGTGATCCCCCAGCGGCAGTGGAGCACGCAATGCAACCCGGCCCTCACCCAGCAGATTCATACCGGCGGCATCATGGTGGGCATGGGGGACGGGAGCGTGCGGGGGGTGAACTCCAGCGTGGCGGCGACGACGTGGTGGACCGCCCTCACCCCGGCCGGCGGCGAGGTGCTCGGCAGCGACTGGTAACCCCCTGACCCGGAGACGCTGATGCGCCGTTCCATCGCCCTGCTGACCGCCGTCCCGTTGCTCGTCGCCTTCGGGTGCGGGCCGAACACGCCGACCGAGTACACCGGCCCGACCCTCACCCCGCTGACCGGCAAGAACGTGCCGCCGGGCATGGGTCCGCCCGGCGAAGGCCCGGCCGACGGACAGCCGAAAGGCCCGCTCAAACCGCCCGGCGGGCGTTGACCTCCCGTCGTCCGCGGCGTTCGCGGTAGAATACCCCTTCCGCTCGGATCAGCCGTCGGAAGGAGTCCTCATGTCCCGCGATCTGCTCTCGGACCTCACCCCGGAACAGCGGGCGGCGGTCGAACACACCGACGGCCCGCTGCTCATCCTCGCCGGGGCCGGGTCGGGCAAGACCCGCGTCATCACCCGCCGGGTGGCGTACATGCTCCAGTGCGGGGTGCGGGCGAGCAGCATCCTGGCCATCACGTTCACGAACAAAGCGGCCGGCGAGATGAAGCACCGGGTGGACGCCATCGCCCCCGGCAACAAGGTGTTCATCAGCACCTTCCACAGCCTCGGGGCACGCCTGCTACGGCAGTACTCCGACCGGCTGAACATCGACCGCAACTTCACCATCTATGACATCGACGACCGCAACAAGTTGGTGCAGGCGGCGCTCGACCGCATCGGGATGGACAACACCAAGTTCACCCCCGACCGCCTGGCCGGGGCGATCAGCAAGGCGAAGAACGCTCTCCTGACGCCGAAGTTGTACGAGCAGCAGGCCCGCGACTTCTTCACCCAGACCGCGGCGAAGGTGTACTTCGATTACGAGAAGCGGCTGCGGGCCGCGAACGGCATGGACTTCGACGACCTGCTCTACCTGCCGGCGATGGCGCTGAAGATGAACGAAGAGTTCCGGGCCGAACTGGACGCGCGGTTCAAGTACGTGCTCATCGACGAGTACCAGGACACCAACCAGGCGCAGTACGAGATCGCCCGCCGGCTGAGCATCCACCACCCGAACCTGTGCGTGGTCGGAGACCCCGACCAGAGCATCTACAAGTGGCGGGGTTCGGACATCCGCAACATCCTCGACTTCGAGCGGGACTTCCCGGCGACGAAGGTCATCACGCTGGAGCAGAACTTCCGCAGCACGAAGACCATCCTGCACGCGGCCAGTACGGTCATCGACCACAACAAGCAGCGGAAGAAGAAGTCGCTCGTCACGGGCAACCCGGCCGGCGACCCGGTGCGGGTGCTCACCTACGACAGCGGACTGGACGAGGCCGAGGGGGTCGTGATCCGCATCAAGCAACTGGTGAGCGAGGGCCAGTTCCGCTACCGCGATCACGCCATCTTCCTGCGGATCAACGCCCTGTCGCGGACGCTCGAATCGGCCTTCGTCAAGCACGGGGTGCCGTTCCAGATCGTGAAGGGCCTCGCCTTCTACGACCGCAAGGAAAACAAGGACATCCTCGCCTACCTGCGGCTGCTGGTGAACCCGAACGACTCGGTCAGCTTCCTGCGGGCGGTGAACGAGCCGGCCCGTGGTGTGGGCAAAGTCAGCCTGGACCGACTGGTGAACTGGGCTAATGACAACGAGATGTCTCCGGCGATCGCGTGCGGCCAGATCGCCCGCCTGCCGGACATCAAGGGCAAAGCCGCTACCGGGTTGCGGGGCTTCTCGCAACTGCTGACCGACCTGCGGGCGAAGCTCGACCTGCCGCCGTACGAGATCATCCGCGAGGTGCTGGACAAGAGCGGCTACCGCAAGATGCTGCTCGAAAGTTCCGACGACGCCGACGCCGAGCGGCTGGCGAACATCGAGGAAATGATCACCGCCGCCAAGCAGTTCGGCGACGAGGACAGCACCCGCACGCTGTCCGACTTCCTCGAAACGATCACCCTGGCGAGCGACGTGGACGCGCACGACGAACATTCGGACCACGTGAGCGTGATGACCTTCCACGCGGCCAAGGGGCTGGAGTTCCCGGTGGTGTACATGCTGGCGTGTGAGCAGGGCATCCTGCCGCACAACCGCAGCATCGAGAGCGGGAAGGACGATGAACTGGAGGAGGAGCGCCGGCTCTGCTTCGTCGGCATGACGCGGGCGATGAAGCTCCTGCACCTGTGCCACGCACGGATGCGGGAGTTCCGCGGGCAGATCAATTACAGCATCCCGAGCATGTTCCTGGACGAACTGCCGCACGATGTGGAGCGCGTCGATTTGTCGATGCAGCGCAACAGCGCCCGCGGGGCCATCGAGGAATGGCGTCGCGGGTACGCGGCCACCGCCGGCGGGTACAACCCGCGGTTCGTCGCCCCGGTCAAGCCGACCGCCAGCCCGAACGCGAACCCGGACGACTACGCCGTCGGGCAGGTGGTGCAGCACGACGAGTACGGCATCGGCCAGGTGACGGAGGTGAGCGGGTTCGGCGCGCTGCGGAAGGTGAAGGTGCGGTTCCCCGGCAGCGGCGAGAAGACGTTCGTAGCCGACAAGGTGAAGATGCGGGTGGTGAAGCGGGCAACGTAGGTGCCGCTTGCCGAGCGGCACGACTCGGAGGTCGCGGTCGAGCCTGCCGCAAGGCAGGCGAGGCCCGACGGCACTCGCGAGGCAAGGGTATGGGCAACCGGGCACATCGAGTGAATGGCGAAGCGTACTTGAAGCAGTACCCGCGGCTCCGCAAGTGGATTAACCAGTGCGTCATTTGCCAGTCGGTGGGACACAGTCCCGAACTCCCCGATTCACTACTGAATAGGCACGGCGTCAGAACCGCGGCTGCGGACAATCTACGCCTCTACTTCCCGACATTGGCGATTGATGAGTTAGGCCGTTGCGACATGTGCGCTCGAGGAGTTGACGCTGCGATGAAAAGTGGCGATTCCTCGTCGTGAAATCGAGGCTGGACGTCGGGCCTCGCGGTGCTTCGCACTTGCTCGACCGCGACCTCCGAGTCGTGCCGCTCGGCAAGCGGTACCTACTGAAACCGCTCGAAGTCCCACACGGTGGTCGTGCCCAGGCCTTTCACCTCCACCTGCCGCGGGGTGGCTTCGGCCACCCCGCACACGTCCGCCCAGGCCACCTCGCTCAACGTGACACGACCCGGTAAGCCGTTCGACTCCATGCGTGCCGCCGCGTTGACCGTGTGCCCCCACACGTCGAAGCTGAACTGCGTCTTCCCCAACACCCCGCTCACCACCGGCCCCACGTTCACCCCCACCCGCACCTTCCACCCGGCCGGGTGTGCGGCGGCGTCGGCGATGAGTGCCAGCCCGCACTTGATGAGCGAGAGCGCCGGGTTCGGGTCGGTGCCGTCCAGCCCGGCCACGGCCATGAACGCGTCGCCCACCGTCTTGATCTTCTGCACCCCGTGACGGGCGGCGGACGCCTCGAACCGGGTGATCAGGTCTTGCAGCGTGGCCACCACCTCTTCCGGGTGATCCTGCCGCGCCTCGCACCAACTGGTGAACCCGGCGATGTCGGTGAACAGCACGCCCACCTTCTCGTGCCGCTTCGGGCGGATGGCCTCGTGCTGCCGCCATTCCGTCACCGCGGCCGGCGGGAACATGGCGTTCACCAGCCGGTCGATGCGGCTCTGGTACTCCCGCTCGCGGTCGCGGAGCCGCTTCTTTTCCAGGCCGGCGGCGATCCGCGCCCGCAGCAACTCCGGCCGCACCGGGCGGGTCAGGTAGTCTTCCGCCCCGGCCGCGATGCACGCCAGCACGCCGTCCTCGTCGCCCAGCGCGCTCACCATGATGACCGGGATGCCCCACAGTTCCGCGTCGGCCTTCATCCACTTGAGCAGGTCGAGGCCGGTCACGCCGGGCATGAGCACGTCGCACAACACCACGTCGAGATCGAGCTGCGGGCGTCGCAACCGCGTGACCGCCGCCTGCCCGCCATCCACCGCCTCGACCACATGCCCCAGGTCGCGGAGCATCTTGCTCACCAGGTCGCGGTTGAACTCGTTGTCGTCCACCAGTAGCACCCGACCCGGTTCGGTACGCTCGGCCCTTGCCGCCGCCACCGCGGCCGGCAGTTTCACCAGCGCATCGAGAATTGGCATCTCGCGGGATTGCTCGTTCGTCGGGTCGAGCGGGGCGAGTGAGCCGATCAGGTCGAGCAGTTTGCGGGCGACGGTGCGGGTGGCGACGAGCGCCGGGCCGAGGTCGGCGGCGTCCTCTTCCAAACTGTCGCAAGCGGAAATGACGTACCCCGCGGCACCGCGGAGGTCGTGGCGCAGGGCCTTCAGTTCGGCGTCGGTGTGCGGGGCGATCTCGGCCGCGGCCAGTTTGCGGACCGTCTCGGCCAAGTAGCTGGAGCGATCGCGGATGCGGTCGAGCAACTTACAGACGTGCGGGTCGGTCGGCGAAACGGCGTGCAACGCGGAAGCGTGGCGGGACAACTCGGCGGCAGGTGCGGTCAACTCCTGAACCAGGTACGCCAACCACGCCCGATGACGAAGGGTCGGCGGTGGCGGCGGCGGAGGCATGGGGAAGATTGTAGCCGACGGAATGGTGACCCCCGGCATCACTGCCGGGGGTCACCTGCTAGATACCTCCCGGCTAAGGCGGAAGCGTCGGTCGGTCGGATTGTGCCACGGCTAAAGTAACCAGTGTCGCCCGCCCCGTATCTCGGCGTGGGCCGACCGATGAACCGTCTCCACCTCACCCCGGCCGACCGCCGGGAC
>JANNDF010000766.1:0-1243 GCA_031387445.1 Planctomycetia bacterium | reverse complement strand
GGCACCTACTCCGAGTTCCCCATGTCCGTCCTCCTCATCGGCACGCTCGACACGAAGGCGACCGAAGTCGCCTTCGTGCGTGACCTCCTCCACGATGCCGGCGTGCCGGTACTCGTCGCCGACGCTGGCACGTTCGACCCGCCCTTCCCTGCCGACATCTCGAGCGAAGACCTGTTCGCCGCTGGCGGGGCGAAGTTAGCCGACGTGCGCCGGGCGAACGACCGCGGCAAGGCGGTCGAACTCGCGGCCCGCGGGGCCGCGCAGATCTCGAAGCAACTCCACGCCGCCGGAAAAATGTCGGGCGTGCTCGGCCTAGGCGGGTCGGCCGGAACCACCATCGCCACCGCCGCGATGCGAGCCATGCCGGTCGGTGTGCCGAAGTTGATGGTGAGTACGCTGGCGAGCGGCGACGTGCGGCCGTACGTGGGCACCCGCGACGTGTGCATGATGTACTCGGTCGTCGATGTCGCGGGGCTGAACCGTGTCAGTCGGTTGGTGTTGTCAAACGCCGCCGCCGCGATGGCGGGCATGGTGAGCCGCAAACCAACCGCGAGCGCGGCGGAGCGGCCGGTGATCGCCGCCACCATGTTCGGCGTCACCACGCCGTGCGTGCATGCGGCCCGGAGTCAGTTGGAATCGACCGGCCACGAAGTGCTGACGTTCCACGCGACCGGCACCGGCGGGCGGACGATGGAAGGGCTGATCCGCGACGGGCTGGTGAGCGGTGTTCTCGACATCACCACAACTGAACTGGCCGACGAGTTGTGCGGCGGGGTGATGGCGGCCGGGGCGGATCGGTTGACCGCCGCGGGGCTGAAGGGCGTCCCGCAGGTGATCTCGGTCGGTGCGCTCGACATGGTGAACTTCGGCCCGCCGGGAACGGTGCCGGAGAAGTACAAGGGCCGACGGTTCTACCAGCACAACCCGACCGTGACGCTGATGCGGACCACGCCGGAGGAGAACGACACCCTGGGCAAACAGCTCGCCGAGCGGGCGTGTGCGGCGAGCGGGCCGACCGCCATTCTGCTGCCCCTGCGTGGCGTGTCGGCGCTCGACGCCGAGGGGAAAGCGTTCTGGTGGCCGGAGGCGGACGAGGCGCTGTTTCAGAGCATCCGCAACTGGGTGTACGGCGTGGAACTGATCGAACTCGACTGCCACATCAACGACCCGGCGTTCGCCACGGCCGCGGCGGACACGCTGCTAAAGTTGATGAAGTAGGTGCCGCCTGCCGGGCGGCACACTG
>JANNDF010000110.1:0-6906 GCA_031387445.1 Planctomycetia bacterium | reverse complement strand
GGCGCAGCAACGCGGGGGGGGCGCGGTACGCCCCTCTGCCCCGGGCGGATTGCTGGTGGGCCCCGCCCCGCGGCTTCGGGCTAACGGCGGCGACCGCCGCCCGGTCCAGCAGCAGCCGCACCGCCACGAACTCGGCGAACGATCCGGCCGTGATCGGGTGGTGAACGCTGTCCGCCCGCTGCTCCACCTGCCGCACCATGCCGCCCCACCCGCGGAGCGACAGCACCGTCGCCCCGAGGAAGGAGTCCCACTCGTTTTCCGTGACACCCAACGCGGTCAGCGATTCGAGCGCCGACTCCGCCGCCGGGGTGTTCGCACTCAACACGTTCCGGCACACCTTCGCCAATTCCCGCCGCCACGGCTCGACGTGCCACCCGCCGGCGTACAACTCGCAGAACCCGCGGAGGAAGCCGGCCGCCTTGTTCGGCTGCGGGCGGTGCGACACCCCCTGGTCGAGGAACGTGGCGGTATACCGGGCGAGCAGTTCGTTCACCGACAAGTCGATGTCCGGGCTGCCGGCGGCGAGGAGTCGATCGCGGGGGCGGGCGAACGGGGCCGGGGGTTCCTCCGCGGGCACGGCGGTGACCGCGTCCAGGCACTGCTTCCAGAGCGCTGGGTGCCGGGGGGGGATTTCGTCCGCCGCGATCTTCCACCGCACCTCGTCGGCCGTGCCTTCCCACGTCGGGTGCGTCAGCATGGCGAACCGCAGCGCCCATCGGGTGACGCCCGGCGGGACCTCCACCGGCCCGCGGTCACCCAGGTCGTCGGTCAACACCGCCCGTAAGTCGTCGTCCCGAATCCGCCCGGTGGTCCGCTCGCGGTGGTAGCGGGTCTCGCTCAGGTACGGCTCGCACCCGAACACCCGCCCGGCCTTCTGGACCGCGTCGTCGAATGGCAGGTGCTCGAAGGCGTGCAGGGTGTTGTGGTGGATGAACACCCCGATCGGCCCCTGGGCGGGCAGCAGGTGGGCGGCGTGGTCGATGGCCCGACACAGCCGGGCGAGCGGGTTGGTGGGTAGACCAGTCTCCCCTTCGGCGGTATGGTTCAAAGTCGACTCTCCCGGACGGGTGGCACGCGGGGAGCCGGAGAGCAACCGATGTGCCGGCGACGTTTCCCACGAATTCTAGCGGTCTGACCGTGGCATTCCGAGGCGGGTGTTGATCGCACTCGGGTCACACTGGTCGCCGGCCGACCACCGCGGAGGGGCGGATGAAACGGTTCCAGACGCGCGTGTTGGTGCCGGTGGTGACGGTGTCCGTCTGCCTGGTGGTGCTGTGCGCCGTCGTCGCCGGCTCGCTGTTCACTCAGCAAGAGGCGGTCACCCGCGTGCTCCGCGAGAACGTGGACAGCCGGCGGGCGGCGGCCGAACTGCGGGGCACACTGAACGTCCTCGTCGAACTGGAACACCGGCACGTCGAGAACGTGGCCGACCTGAACGACACCGCCGGCCGGTCCATCCGCAACATCCGCAAGTACGCCGACCAGCCGGAGGAGCGGCGGCTGGCCGACCGCCTGGAAGCCGGGTTCGCCGAATACTTGCGACGATGGCAGACGGTGCCGGCCGACCGCGGGCCGCGGCACGAGGCGGCTGTGACGGAAGCGGTGCGGGTGCTGGAGACGGAAGTGCTGCTGTCGTGCCGCGAGTACGAGGCGTACAACGACCGGCGGGTGGACGAGTCCACCACCGGGCACGAGCGGACGCTCGGCCAGTTGGCCTGGGGGATGGCCGGGGTGGGCGGGCTGGGTGCGGTGGCCGGACTGGTGATCGGGTACGGGTTCGCCCGCGGGTTGAGCCAGTCCATCCGCCGCCTGCGGGTGCAACTGGCCGACGCCGCCGGCAAGCTCGACCCGGACGCCGCCGAACTGGTCATCTCCGGGCCGGCCGACTTCAACGAGTTGCAAGCCGAGGCCGAGCGGCTGACGGAGAAGGTGGGGGCACTGGTGGAGCGGCTGCACCAGCGGGAGCGGGAGGTGCGGCGGGCGGAGCAGTTGGCCGCCCTCGGTCAACTGGCGGCGGGGGTGGCGCACGAGATCCGCAACCCGCTCACGTCGATCAAGATGCTGGTGCAGACCGGCGAGCCGCTCACGGCCGAAGACCTGGCGGTCATCGAATCCGAAGTGCGGCGGATGGAAGGCTCGCTCCAGATGTTTCTGGACTACGCCCGCCCGCCGAAGGTGGAGCGACGGCCGACGGAACTGGTGGGGGTGGTGCGGCGGGCGTTCGACCTGCTCCGCCCGCGGGCGGAGCGGCAGAAGGTGGAGATGGTGGTGCGGGCGGCCGGCGAGGTGTCGTTGACCGCCGACCCGAACCAGTTGCACCAGGTGATGGTGAACCTGGGGTTGAACGCGCTCGACGCGATGCCGACCGGCGGCACGCTGACGGCGACCGTGACGCGACAGAACCGCGGGGTGATCGTCGAGGTGGCCGACACCGGGCCGGGCATCCCGCCCGACATCCTGGCTCGACTGTTCGAACCGTTCGCCAGCGGCAAGGACACCGGCCTGGGGCTGGGGCTGGTGGTGTGCAAGCGGATCGCCGAGGACCACGGCGGGAACATCCGCGGGGGCAACGGGCCGACGAGTGGGGCACGGTTTACGATAACTTTGCCGTTCGACCCCGTCGGAGACGGTCATGCCTGAACTCCTGGTGATCGACGACGAGCCGGCCATCCGCCACGCCTTCAAGAAGGCGTTCGCCGGGGCGTTCGACGTGCGGTTCGCCGGAACGGCGGCGGAGGCGGTGGCCGAGTTCGGCAGACAACGCCCCGACGCGGTGGTGCTGGACGTTCGCCTGCCCGACGCCACCGGGCTGGAGACGTTCCGTCGGCTGAAGGCGATCGACGCCCGCGTGCCGGTGGTCCTCATCACCGGCCACGGCACCACCGACCTGGCCATCGAGGCCATCAAGGAGGGGGCGTTCGAGTACCTGCTCAAACCGCTCGAACTGCCGGAACTGCGGGCCACGCTCGACCGGGCGGTGCGGAGCGGGGCGGCCATGCGGACGCCCGCCACCCTGCCCGAAATGGGCGACCCGGCCGCCGCCACCGGGGACGTGCTGCTCGGCCGGTGTGCCGCGATGCAGGAGGTGTACAAGCAGATCGGCCGCGTCGCCGGGCAGGACGTGACCGTCTTGATCCGCGGGGAGAGCGGCACCGGCAAGGAGTTGGTGGCGCGGGCCATCTACCAGCACGGGCGGCGGAAGGACAAGCCGTTCCTGGCGATCAACTGTGCGGCCATCCCCGAACACCTGCTGGAGAGCGAACTGTTCGGGCACGAGAAGGGAGCGTTCACCGGGGCCGACCGCAAGCGGATCGGCAAGTTCGAGCAGTGCCATGGCGGGACGCTGTTCCTGGACGAGGTCGGGGAGATGACCCCGCTCACCCAGGCGAAGATCCTGCGGGTGATGCAGGACCAGACGTTCGAGCGGGTGGGCGGCGGGGAGACGGTGACGACCGACGTGCGGCTGATCGCCGCCACCAACGCCGACCTGGAGGCGATGACCGCCGACGGCCGCTTCCGCAAGGACCTGTTCTTCCGGCTGAACGTGTTCGCCATCCACCTGCCGCCGCTGCGGGAGCGGGGCGACGACGTGCCGGCGCTCGCCGAGCATTACGTCCGCCGGTTCGCCCGCGAACTGAATAAGCCGGTGGCGGAAGTGGCCCCGGAGGTGTGGGCGGCGGTGAAGACGTACCCGTGGCCGGGCAACGTGCGGGAACTCCAGAGCGTGCTCAAGCAGGCGATCCTGCGGATGAGCGGCTCGGTGCTGCTGCCCGACTTCCTGCCGCCGCTCGCCGGGACCACTGAACCGAACACCACCGCCGCGTTCGACTGGGACCAGTTCGTGGCCGACCGCATCGCCGCCGGGAGCGGCGACCTGTACGCCGAGACGCTGGAGCGAATGGAGCGGGAACTGCTCGTGCGGGTGCTCAAGCACACCGCCGGGAACCAACTGCAAGCGGCGAAGATTCTGGGTATCACACGCGGCAGCCTGCGGACGAAGATCCGCGCGCTGGGCATCCGCATCGGGCATGCGGTGTGGTCCGACGACGACCAACCTGACTGACCGGGAGTCAACCACCTCCGGCCGCGGCCGGGCAATTCTCCAGCAATTTCAGCCGTTTTCGTATCGGCACGGCGGTTGCCTTTGAGCGACGCACTCGCCCCGAGGTCCGCGCATGGCCGCTCCGCACTCCGCCCCACCGCCCCTCAGGCCCGGCCTGTTCGGGAACATCAAGTTCGACGCCATCGCCGGCTTCCTGGTGTTCCTGATCGCCATGCCGTTGTGCCTGGCCATCGCCAAGGCGAGCGGGTTCCCGCCCATCGCCGGCATCTGGACGGCGGTGGCCGGCGGCCTGATCGCCACCTGGGTGAGCAACTCGCAACTGACCATCAAGGGACCGGCGGCCGGGCTGATCGTCATCGTCGCCGGTGCGGTGACGGGCCTCGGCCGTGAGTTCGTGCCCGAACCGACGGCCGACGAGCAGACGGCCCTGGTGACCGAACTGACCCCGAAGGTGAAGGCGGACGAGAAGTGGGCGGGGAAACCGGACGAGGAGGTGGCCAAGGAGGTCGAAGCCCGCCTGACCAAGGACCTTGAGGACAAGCGGGCGGAGGTGGGCTACCGGCTGGCGCTCGGCATCGGCGTGGTGTCGGGCGTCCTCCAAATGTTGCTCGGGCTGGTGCGGGCCGGGCGGCTGGTGGACTTCTTCCCGCTCACCCCCGTCCACGGCATGCTGGCCAGCATCGGCATCATCATCATCTCGAAGCAACTGTACGCGGTCATCGGCGTCGCCCCGCCGCCCGCCCACCCCGGCGAAGAGCCTCCCGGCCCACTCCATTTGATCGCCGAATTCCCGTCGCGGGTGATCCACTTCAACCCCGAAATCCTGGTCATCGGCGGCATCAGCCTGGCCATCTTGTTCGCCCACTTCTTCATCAAGAACAAGTGGGTCAAGATGGTGCCGGCTCAACTGGTGGTTGTGGTGGTGGCCATGGTGCTCGGCAGTCAACTGCTGTTCGACCTGGACCACGAGCACAAGCACATCCTGCCCGCCCACCTGCTGGACGGCGAGCCGGACAACGGCGAGGTGGTCAAGTGGCCGAACTTCCTGGTGAGCATGCCGAACGTCATCGCCGAGCCGCAGAAGGCGTTCTTCCTGCCCGACTTCCGCGGGGTGGCCACCCTGTCCGGGCTGAAGTGGCTGTTCCTGTTCGTGATGATCGGCAGCCTGGAGTCGCTCCTGTCGGCCAAGGCGATCGAGCTGATCGACCCGTGGCGGCGGAAGACCAGCTTCGACCGCGACCTGATCGGGGTCGGGTTGGCGAACGCCCTGGTGGCGTGCGTCGGCGGGCTGCCCATGATCTCCGAGATCGTCCGCAGTAAGGCGAACATCGACAACGGCGCCCGCACCAAGATGTCGAACGCCTGGCACGGCCTGTTCCTTCTGGTGGCGGTGCTGGCCATCCCCGGCCTGCTGCACGAGATCCCGCTCGCCGCCCTCGGCGCCATGCTCGTGTTCACCGGCTTCCGCCTGGCGAACCCGTCCGAGTTCGTGAAGACGTTCAAGATCGGGGTGGAGCAGTTCGTGGTGTTCCTCGGCACCATCGTCGTCACCCTGGCCACCGACCTGCTCATCGGCATCCTCGCCGGCATCGCGCTGGAACTGGTGTTCCACGTCTTCCACGGCGCCCCGCTCCGCTCCCTCTTCCTGTTCAAGGCGGAGGTGGAGGCGGTCGAGACGGACTGCGACGAGCGGGCGGTGCTGGTGGTGAACAACGCCGCCACGTTCACCAACTGGATGGGCCTGCGGAGGGCGATTCTGACCGAGGCCGGGCGGCGGCAGGAGGTGGTGGTGGACCTGTCCCGCACGCGGCTGGTGGATCACAGCGTGATGGAGAAGCTGCACGAACTGGAGGCCGAGTTGGCGTCCGCCGGCAAGTTGCTGTCGGTGGTCGGGCTGGGCGACCACAAGCCGCTGTCGAAGCACCCGCTCGCCGCCCGCAAGAGTCCGGTGCAGGTGCCCGCGCTCCCGCGGTGACTGGGCCCGTCAACTCCCTTGCCAACCCGAGAGGTCCGCAATGGATGCCCCCCTCGTGCCCGGCCGACGGGTGCTCGTCGGCCAACTCAGCCTCACCGCCTGCGTCCTGGTGGTGATCGCCCTCCGCGGCTGGCAACTGTGCCGGCCGCGGAGCGACCCGCCGCCAGCGGAGGCGGTCACCGCTGCACCGCCCCAGCGTTCCGCACCAGCATCGCCGTTCGTCGAGCGGTGACGGCCTTGTGCAACAAGAGCGGCCGGGTCCATCCCGGCCGCTCTTGTTGATCACACCTACTTCCGCTTCACCCACTTCCGCACCACCGTTCCGCCGCCGACTCCGGCACCCGCCAGGGCCAGCAAGATGATCGTGCCCGGCTCCGGCGTCTGAACCGGTGAATCGTCGATTTCGCGCATTGCGTCGGGCATCACGGCCGCCACCCCGCTCGAACCACCGCCGGCCGTGGAGGGGGTCGTCGTGGTCAGAGCGAACGCCGCGGCCAGGGTGGCCGGGTCCACCGTCGGGCCGGTCGCGGGGGCGAGGATGGATGGTTTCGACGGATCGGTCGGCGTCGTGACCGGGGTCTCTGTCGTCGGGGTTTGCCCCTGACTGTTACCCACTCCGGGTGTGGTGACTGGGGTGCTGCTGGTCGCTGTCGCCGACTGATTCGAACTGCTCCCCCCGCTGCCGCTGCTCCCCCCACCGCCCCTTCGCTTCGGCTGCTCAGTGTGGTGGGCCGGAGATTGGCTGGTGGGGTTTTGTGTATTCGTCATCACCGGGTGAGGGAACCGCATCAATTCGCCGTGCGCGGGCGGCGGGGGAACGTCGGGCGGCGCCCCGGGAGGAGGCGGCGCTACTGGCGGCGGTGGCGGC
>JANNDF010000319.1:0-3821 GCA_031387445.1 Planctomycetia bacterium | reverse complement strand
GTCGTCGCCGGGAGCTTGCGACCGGGCGACCCGCACACGGCCCGACACTCCGGCTGTTCACCCCACCCGCGGGTCGATCCGCCGCACGCACTCATCCCGTCGGGAAGACGCCCTCGGCGATCAGTTGGGCACGGAGGGCGACCCGCAGCGGCGCGTTCATGTTCAGCACTTCGACCGTCACGCGACCGATCGCCGTTCGCCCGCGAAGCAGCGGGCCGTCCCAGACGAAGTGATACCCCCAGACGTGCCTTCGCGGGTGGAAGAGCCGAACCAGCCGAGTGCGAGAAGTTCGGCGATCAATGCCGGCGATGTTCGGCCCCTTGTGCCGGTTGCAGTGCATGCAGGCATACGCCAAGTTGCCGAAAGCGTCGGTGCCCCCGTGCTGAATCGGAGTGACGTGTTCGATCTCGAACGGGCCGGGGTGACGCACGGCCGGCAGGCGACAGTATTCGCAGGTGTGGTGGGCACGCACCCTCACCTGCTCGGCGGTGGTTTCATCCACGGCCGCCCCGCGTTTTGGGTTTCAACCGCATCCGGGCTTTCGACTGAAGGATGGACAGCAGGTCCGCCGCTCGCAGGAAGTCGTCCAACTCGGCCGTTTCGTCCGCGGTCAACTTGCCCGTCCGGTTCTTGTCGTTCAACTCCCGCATCCGGGCGAGGTCCGCCTCGGCGAATTTGAGCGACAGAACGTGCCGAGCGACCACGGGCGTGAGGGCGGTGCGGTCGTCCCACAAGCGACCGAAAATGGCGGCGAGGTGTGTGTCCGCGGCGGGTGGTGTGGCCGTCATCGGTCGCCCTCGTGATGTCGAGTCATTGTACCCGTGGGTCGATCCGCCGCACGAACTCGTCGGCCAACCGGGTTCGCTCGTCGGCGTCGGGTGCGGTCAGCGTGACGTGCCCCAACTTCCGCCGCGGTTTCGGCTCCTTCCCGTACCAGTGCAGATGGGCGTTCGGGACGCTCAGCACTTCGGCGAAGTCGGGCCGGCTTCCGATCAGGTTGAACAGGGCCGAGTGGCCGACCGCGGCGGCACTGCCGAGCGGCAGCCCGCACACCGCCCGGACGTGGTTCTCGAACTGACTCGTCACCGCCCCCACGGTCGTCCAGTGGCCGCTGTTGTGAACCCGCGGGGCCATCTCGTTCGCCAGTAGCCGCGGGCCATCCTGAAACCACTCGATCGCCAGCACGCCGACGTACTCCAACTCCGTCATCACCCGCAGGGCGAACTCGCACGCCCGTTCGGTCAACTCTTCACCCGTTCCGCCGGCCGGGGCGAGGCTGCGGTACAGCATCCCCTCGCGGTGTTCGTTCTCGGTCAGCGGGTAGAAGGCGGTTTCGCCGTTCCGCCCTCGCACGGCGATAATGGAAATTTCACGGTCGAACGGCACGAACCCTTCGAGGATGAGCGGACGCCCGCCGAGGGTCGTCCACGCGGCTTCGGCGTCGGCGGGAGTTCGCAGCACCGCCTGCCCCTTGCCGTCGTACCCGAACCGGCGGGTCTTCAGCACGGCGGGCAACCCTATGGATGCAATGGCGGCGTCGTACTGCTCGCGGGTGTCGATGGCGGCGAACGGCGGGGTGGGGATGCCGAGGTCGGTGAGGAAGGACTTTTCGACCAGCCGGTCCTGCGACACTTCGAGCGCCTTCGGCGGGGGGAACACCGGCACCCGCTCGGCCAGCCAGCGGGCCGACTCGACCGGCACGTTCTCGAACTCGTAGGTGACGACGTCCGACCGCTTCACCAACTCGTAAAGCGCTTGCAGGTCGTCGAACTCACCGCGGACGTGCCCGGCCGCGACCGCCGCACACGGGTCGGCACCGGGGTCGAGGACTGTGGAGGTGATGCCGAGCGGGTGGGCGGCGAGGGCGAGCATCCGCCCGAGTTGCCCGCCGCCGAGGATGCCGAGGCGCATTCCAATCATTCCTTCGGATCGGGTTTCTCCAACACGTCGGCCGTCTGCTTCGCACGGAACGCCAGCAACTTCTTCCGCACGGCCGGGTACTTGTTCGCCAGGATGGCGGCGGCGAGCAGGGCGGCGTTCGTCGCCCCCGCTTTACCGATGGCGAGCGTGCCGACGGGTATTCCCGCCGGCATCTGCACGATGCTCAGCAAGGCGTCTTGCCCCCGCAACATGCTCGCTTCGTGCGCGACCGGCACGCCCAGCACGGGCAGGTGCGTCTTCGCCGCACACATGCCCGGCAGGTGGGCCGCTCCGCCCGCCCCGGCGATGATGACTTCCAGCCCGCGGTCGAACGCCGTGCTGGCGTACTCGAACAGCTTGTCGGGAGTGCGGTGGGCGGACACCACCTCGCACTCGTGCGGGATGCCGAGTGCAGTCAGCGTGTCGGCGGCGTGCTTCATCACGTCCCAGTCCGACCGGGAACCCATGATGACGCCGACCAGCGGAGTTGTCGGGAGTTGCATTACGGTTTCACCACCAGTGCCCAATCGTTATCGTCGGGCGGGGTCCACAGGCCGAGCTTCGATTCCGCCCACTTGCCGTCGCGCGGGTTGAACCACCGGATGGCGTCCGCGTGCCCGCCCCGCACGTGCAGGGCGATGTCGGCCTTTGCGCCGGCGGGGAAGTAGATGACGTAGGTGGTGCCGTCCTGCGACATGGCGGCCAATACCTTTTTCGCCGGATCGGTGTCGGCCGGTTGCTTGGCGGTGTCCGGCGAGGGGCGGAGGGTGGGCCACTTCACGTCGTCCATCAGCGTGCGGACGTGCTTCATCTGCCCGGCCGCTGGCAGGTCGATCGCCTCGCTCCACACCTTCGCCACGCCGGTGCCCTTGTGGTCGGTCGGCTCCTCGCCCGGCTTCGTGTGCCAACTCCACACGCCATGTCCGCCGTAAGTGAACCCGGCCACGGGTGCGCTCAGCAGGCACCAGTAGATCGCCCGGCGGACGTTCAACTCCGAATGCGGCTTCTTGCTCGTGTACCCGTTGTGCCCCTCGTAGGGCGGTTCCAGGTTGATGCACGGCCGGGTGAACTCCTTGCGCTTGCCGTACTCGGCCACCGGCCCCGCGGTCATCCACTTCAGTGATTTCTCGCTATCGCCGTGCCCGCTCTGGTAGCCCAGCACGGTGAGCCACTTCTCGTCTTCCCAATCTTTCCAGGGGAAGTTCTCGCCCGTCGGGTGCGTCGTCACCGGGGCGTCGGGTTTGTCGCCGAACACCGCACGGCCGATCCGCTTCCACATGGCCGCGTCGTCTTTGCCGTACTGGTTGTCGCCGGCGAGGATCCACAGCACATGGGCGTCCTTGTACCGCTCCACTTCAAACTTCACCAGCGTGACGATCTGCTCCTCGGTCAGGTCCTTCCCCGCGTCGCCCTTGCGGTGTGCCCAACACAGGATCGGCACCGCCAGCAACCCGGCGTCGTTGATCGCCTTCAGCCGCGCGTCGCACCGCTTGTAGAAGGCTTCGTTCGGCGTCAGCTTGCCGTCCTTCAGGGTGTACGACGGGTTGCCGTCGGCGTCGGTCGGGGCACACCGCCACGGCGAGGCCATGTTGAACTGCACCGCCGTGAACCCCTTCTTCACGCGGTCGGCGAGGTACTTGTCCCAGTCCTTCTCGGTGCTGAACGCCGGGCCGGTCCAGCAGGTGTCGGCGAGGAAGAAGAACGGCGTACCGTCGACGTGCTCCAGGTGCGTGCCGCTCTTGGCCACGCGGATGCGGCCGTGCTTGGCGAACGGCGTGTCGGCGGCGACCACGGCCGATGCCATCGCGAACACCGCGACGAGGGAGAGGAGTCGCATGGGGGTCTCCGAGGATTTTGGAACCGCCGGCGTCAGCCGGCCGGGTGATGTGAATTGCACCCGG
>JANNDF010000032.1:0-4477 GCA_031387445.1 Planctomycetia bacterium | reverse complement strand
CGAGTTTGCGGTTCGTCACGGTGGCGTGCGTGCCGTCCGCAGACCAGCAGCCCACCGTCAGGCCGACCTGCGACTCGGTCGGATTCTTCACATACAGCACTTGCGCCATCGACCACCCGTCCGCCGACAACAGAATGGTGGCGGCGGACACGCGGTCACGCTCCAGAAGAGGCAGTTCGTATTGGAACAGGGCGCGGAAACCTTCCTCTTCGAACCGACCGGCGTGTCGCTCGAGCGTGCGGGCCACCCCTCTTGGGAGGTCCCGCGGGTCCACCTCAGGGATGCGGTCGAGGAGCGGAATCGACCACGCCGGGGCGATGCCACCGAACGGCAGGCTGAGCACCGCGATGGCGAACGTGAACGGGTCGGGACACATCCGCCGGTACTCGCGGAGCGTGATCCCCCGCCCGCGGAGCTTGTAGTAGGTGGTGCCCATTCTGGGTGTTGTACACACCGGACATGCAACGCGGCTCACCGCACAGGAGACAGTCCATCAGCAAGTTGGCGGTGATGACGGCGGAGCAGGGTTGGTCAGCGCCGGTCTGGAGGTGTGTGGGTGCGGAACGGATCGGTTCGGGTCATCGACCGGAGCAGCGACACGGGCGACGACCGCGGACCGCTCGTCCCGACGGCGTCGATCCCGCGAGCCACCTGCGGCTACCGCACGGCTTCGAGGTAGCGGTAGTCGTGCCGCCACCCGTCCTCTTCGCCGTCGCCGTCGCTCAGGATGGCCACCCGCCCGGCGGTGGTGAACGCCAATTTGAACACCTCCCATTGGGAGTCCAAGATTTCCCCCACGTGGGACGTTGCCCCGCCCTCCTCCCAGATGATCGTCACCCCTCGGCCCCCCTCCACCTCGTAACTGCCCAGACCGGTCACCCGGCCGTAGTGCCACTCGAATGCGGTGCCGGCGGCGCTCGCCTGAGCGGCTTCCAGGCCGTCGGCGCTCGGGTCGTGGATCTGATGCCCCCTGGCCGCGGCTCGCTTCTTCGCCATCGATCGCCTCCCGTGTGTGTCGCAGACGGCCGGCGCGGGGCGCCGGCACTTGTCAACCTACGTGCGGTCTAAGATTTGACCACCGAACTTTCTCTAAGATGACGATTTGCCATGTGTGATCGCCTCGGGTATCGCTAAGATCTTAGAGTCACAACCGTTTCCCTTAGTCCGGAGCAGAACATGACGAAGAGCACAGCCGCCGACGGCGGGAAGGTCAACAAGTCTCAAATCGTGCGCGACTTCCTGACCGCGAACCCGGCGGCCGACTCCCAGGCGGTCATCACCGCCATGGCCGCGAAGGGGGTCAAGGTGGCCCCGACGCTGGTGTACTACGTGCGGAGCAAGATGGGGCACGCCAGGCGGAAGGAGAAGCGAGAGCGGGTGGCAGCGTCGTCCCGCCAGACGGGCGCCAGCAACCCCGTCGAACTGGTGATCCGGGTGAAGATGCTGGCCCGCGAGGTGGGCGGGATCACCAAGCTCAAGCAGCTCGTCGACCTCCTCGCCGAGTGACCACACGCCGGGTGTGGCACGCCGCGGCCATACAATGCGGCTCATCGCACGAGGGGAACTCATGAGCAAGCTAACCGGTCAGGTGGCGGTGATCACCGGCGGCGGGTCGGGCGTGGGCAAGGCGACGGCCGCCTTGTTCCGCCAGAACGGGGCGAACGTGGTCATCGCCGGCCGCGACAAGGTGAAGTTGCAGGCGGCGGCCGACGAACTGGGCGGCGAGCCGCATGTGCTCGCCGTACCGACCGACGTGACCTCGGCGAGCGAGTGCGAGGCCCTGATCGCCGCGGCGACGGTCGCCTTCGGCCGGGTCGACATCCTGGTGAACAACGCCGGCACCAACATCAAGGACCGCACCATCCGCGAACTGACGGCGGAGGCGTGGGACAAGATGATCCGTGCCAACCTGGACGGGGCCTTCTACTGCACGAAGGCGGTGCTGCCGCAGATGTTCGACCGCAAGGACGGGGTGATCGTGAACGTGGTGAGCGTGGCCGGCAAGCGGGCCAACCCGCTCGGCGGGGCGGCGTATGTGGCCGGCAAGTTTGGCATGGGGGCGTTCGGCCTGGTGCTGAGCAACGAGGAGAAGGACAGCGGCGTGCGGGTGAGCAACGTGTACCCCGGCGAGATCGACACGCCGATCCTCTCCGCCCGCCCGAAGCCGATCACCGAGGAACACCGGGCGAGCATCCTGAAACCGGAAGACGTGGCCGAGGCGATTTTGTTCGTGGCCACTCTGCCCCCACGGGTGAGCGTGCCCGAACTGGTCATCAAACCGACCACGCAGATGTACTGGTAAATGGCGAACGGCCCGGCGTCTGCCGGCCGGTGCTTCTTGTGAGAAAGCACCGGCCGGCTGTCGCCGGGCCGTTCGCCATTTCGGGTCACTTCTTCGCATCGCCGCCGAGGCGGAACGTCATCTTGTCGGCGGTGGCGGTGGTCTCCGACTTGCCCCAGTTGGACGTGACCGCCACCTTGCCGGTGACGACCACCTCGCCGGTGCCGGGCACCACCCGCAGTTCGTCGCACGTGCCGAACCCGCCGAGCGTGCGGAACGTCACGCCGCCGGTCGCCGTCAGCGTGCTAGTCGCCTTGCCTGACACGGCCGCTTCCAGCGACACCGCGTCGGCCGTCACCTTCAGCACCACCTCGTCGCCGTCTTTCACCTCGAACCACGGCTTCTCGTCGCTCAGGTGAAGCATCACCCTCAGCTTCTTGGCGCTCACCACACCGGCGGCCGGGGCGAGCCGCTCGGTGACCAGCGGCGGCGGGATCGGTTCAGCCTTTTTCGGCTCCGGCAGCGGACTGATCGGACTGATCTTGGTGTCGGCCACCGGCACCACCGGGTCGCCGAACGCGGGGAGCGGCACCGGCGACGGGTTGACCGGCGCGGGAATCGGGTGCACCGGCCTCGGCAACGGATCGACGGCCACAGGTTTCGGCGCGGGCACCAGGATCGGCGCCGGACTGCTCGGGGTGAGCGGCGTCGGCAGCGGGAAGGTCGGGTCCTCCTTGAGCGTCGGCAGCGGCACCGGCGGATTCTGAATCTTGTAAACGTCCGCCAGCAGTCGCGGGTCAACCGCCGGAGTCAAGGTCGGGTCGTTGATCGGTGGCAGGGCAATCGGCTTCAGTTCGGTCGGCTTCGATTCCGGCGCCGGAATGGGTGACGCTAACACGGCCGGCTTCTTGTCATCCACCGGCGGGATGATCGGCGGGGGCACCTCGGTGGCCGGCGGCGGGGCCGGAACGGGCACTGGCAACGGCAGCGGCTTGCTCGCTTCAGCCGGATCCTGCTTCGGCTCGTCCGCCCGGCGGGTGAGGCCGACCGTCCGACAGGCCGGTTCGGCCAGCGCCGCCAGGCCGCACATCGACAGGCCGAGCACCCCGGCCATCAGCTTCCAACGAGTCAGTCGCATCGGCACGCACTCCGGAAATGGGGGGGACGGCGCGACCGCCGCCGTTTTCCAGGGCGTGCCTATACCCCCCGCCTTCCGCCGCGCCAACCCGAAGTGTGCTGAACGGGGCGACTCCAGTGTTGACGCCGACGCCGGATGCGGGTACGCCCCACACGGGGGATACGACAATGGTCCGAACACTTGACCGCAGGTCGGCAGTGCTGTTCGTTGCGCTTCTCGGCGTGACGTGCGGCTGTCGACTGTTTAAGGGCGAAGAGCGGGAACTGCCCCTCCCGCCGGATGTCATCCCCGAACAGGTGATCGACGCCGAGAACCCGTCCGAGTCGGTGACCCCGCTCGACCCCGACGACCTGGCCGAGTCGGGGCGAAAGATGCTGGCCGACCGGCAGAAGAACGCGATCGACTCGGGGAAAAAGTACAACATCCTGGCCCTGTCGGGCGGGTCGGTGTACGGGGCGTACTCGGCCGGCGTGCTGTGCGGGTGGAGCGACAGCGGGCTGACCCCCGAGCAGGGTGGGCGGCCGGTGTTCGACGTGGTGACGGGCATCAGCACCGGCTCGCTCATCGCCCCGTTCGCCTTCCTCGGCGCGAAGTACGACCACGTCATCCGCAGCGAGTACACCACCACCACCACCGCAGGCATCTACACCCGCCAGAACTCCCTCCGCCGCATCATCTCCGAGTCGATCGTGGACAACACCCCCTTCCGCGAGCGGGTGTACACCACGATGACCGATGAGGTCTTCCGCGACATGGTGGCGGCCCACGCCGCCGGCCGGCGGCTGTACGTCGGCACGACCAACGCCGACACCAAGCGGATCGTCCTGTGGGACATCGGTGCCATCGCCACCCGCGGCACGCCCGACGCCCGCAAGTTGGTTTGTGACGTCATCATCGCCTCCGCCTCCATTCCGGCCTTCTTCCCGCCGGTACGGATCAACGTGAACATCGACGGCCGGCCCTACGAGGAACTGCACATCGACGGGTCGGTCACCCGCTCCCTCTTCTTCCGCCCGCCTGTAGCGCCACGGGGCGAAGGCGGGCTGAGCCCCGACCGA
>JANNDF010001199.1:0-14536 GCA_031387445.1 Planctomycetia bacterium | reverse complement strand
CCGACGGTTCACCACAAGACACCGGCAGACTCACGTCGCGCCGTTCCGCTCCCACTCGATCACCACCCGCTCCTGCTCGAACGTCTCCACCGACCCCGGTCGCAGCTCCCGCACCTTTCGGATCGCCTCCCCCGCGGTCATCCCCAGCGTCACCATGTAGGCCGCCAGCACAGTGCCCGTCCGCCCCTTGCCGGCGGCACAGTGGACCGCCACCCCCAGGCCGGATCTCTTCGCCCGGTCGATGGTGTCGATCGCCTGCCGCAGTTGCCGCTCGTCCGGCGGCCGCATGTCCGGGATGGGGATGTGGACGGCCATCAGCCCGGCGTCGTTCACCCACTTCCGCGGCAGCGGGTGTTCGGTCAGGCTGATGAGCACCTGCACGCCGTTCTCGCGGAGCCAAACCAAATCCGACTCGTCCGGCCGGGCGAGGGCGGCGAGTAGCGGCGGATCAACCCAACTGAACCCGTAAGGCATCGCTCGCCCCGTGGCCGGAAGGAACCTCCAGGGTATCAGATCGTCACCGTTCCGGAAGTGACGGATTGGCCCACGCCCGTCGGCCGGCTATCATGTCGGGCACCCCTTCGGAACTTCCCCCACAGAGCGAGGCGGAGCGATGACACGTGCAGTGCTGTTGGCGGCGGTCGCGGTGCTGATCGTCGGCGGGGTGCGGGCGGCGGACGACGCGGCCGTGGCGGTCGTCAAGAAGGGCATTGAGGCGCACGGCGGTGAGGACGCGCTGAAGAAGCCGAAGGGGGGCGAGTACAAAGTGGAAGGGGAGGTGACCATCGGGGCGGAGAAGGGGAAGTTCACCAGCAGCATCAGCTACGCCCTGCCGAACATGTTTCGCATGAGCGTGGACACGACGCTCGGCACCGCCAAGACGAGCCAGGTGATCGTGGTGAATGGCGACAAGGTGAAGGCCACCACCAACGGCAAGGCCCAGGAGTTGAAGGACCCGGCGAAGGCCGAGTTCCTGCAACTGGCCGCCATTCAAGAGGTGAGCCTGCTCTACCCGCTGTTGGACGACAAGAAGTTCACCCTGACGGCGGAGAAGGATGAGATGGTGAACGGGAAGGACGCGGCCGTGGTGCGGGTGTCGCGGAAGGGGATGAAGGACGTGCGGCTGTACTTCGACAAGGCGGGCGGCGAGCTGGTCAAGTTCGTGCACAAGATGCCCGACCCGTTCGGCGCGGAGGCGACCACCGAGGTGACGCAGAGCGAGTTCAAGAAGTTCGACGGCGTGTTGCAGCCGACCGTGCAGAAGGTGAAGCAGGCGAACAAGGAGTACATGACGCTCAAGATCGTCGAGGCCAAACTACTGGAGAAGCCCGACCTGAAGGCGTACGTGATCGACTGACGAAGTAGGAATCCATGCCCCCGATACAGTTTCTGGCCGACCGCCGCGAGAACGGCAAGACCGTGGCCGACGTGCTGCGGCGACGGTTTCAGCTCACCTGGTCGCATGCCAAGCGGCTGGTCGAGAACGGGCACGTCCGAGTGGCCGGGCAACTCACCCGCGCGCCCGAGCAGCGGGTGAGGACCGGCAACCGCATGTGGATCGCGGACGGGGTCATCGAGACCCCGCCGGTCGAGGGTGCCGACAAACCCGTCAAGGCGAAGAAGGCGACCGCCGCCCCGCCCAAACCGGCGACAGCCCGTCCGAAAAAAACGCCGGTTCCGGTGAACGTCGTCCCGCTCGAGATCGTCTACTCGGACGACGCCATCGTGGTGGTCAACAAGCCGGCCGGACTGACCACCTCCCGCAGCCCGGAGGAGAAGGCCGAGTTCGGACGCGGGAAGAAGTACCTGCCCACCACCCTGGCCGACCTGCTGCCGGCGGCGCTCGGCGCGCCGAACCGCAAGGTGTTCGCCGTTCACCGCCTCGACCGCGACACCACCGGGCTGATCGTATTCGCACGCACGCAGGCCGCCGCCAAGCACCTGACCGCCCAGTTCCGCAAGCGGTCGGTCGATCGGCGTTACCTGGCGGTCACCCGCGGTGTTCCAAAAGAAGGCCGGATCGAATCGCGGCTGATCGACGACCGCGGTGACGGGCGACGTGGGAGTGGTCAGGGGGACGACGGAGAGCGGGCCGTGACCCATGTGCGGGTGGTCGAGCGGTTGGGGACGTTCGGCCTGGTGGAGTGCAAACTCGACACCGGGCGGACGCACCAGGTGCGGATTCACCTGGGCGAAGCCGGCACCCCGTTGTGTGGCGAGACGGTGTACGATCGCCCGCTGAACGGCGCCCCGCTGCCGGACGAGAGCGGAGCGGCACGACCGTTGCTCCACGCTTTCCGCCTCGGTGTCGAACACCCGGACGGGAACGAATTCCTGGGCTGGGAGGCCGACCCGCCGGCGGATTTCGCGGCAGTGGTGGGCAAATTGCGGTCGCAAGCTGGGGGAACAGCGGAATAACTGCCGCGGATGACGGATCGCACAGGACACACGAGACTGGGGAATCCCCAACTACGCCGTTTTTTCCTTTGACAGCTGCGCCGCGGAAGCTCATGAATATGCAGACGGCACGCGAACCGGTCGCCGCCCGACTGGGAGCGACCAACGGCCCTGGAATGACCGACCCCACCTCCCCGCGGGACATCGGATGACCGAGCGGGGTTTCACGCCGGGGGCCGCCGGTTCGGGGGCCGCCCGCCAAACTGATTCGCCCGACTGGGATTCCCCGAGCGACTGCCCGTCCGAGCCTTCGCCCCTCACAGCACCACCTCACGTGCCCACCGCCCTGCTCACACCGCCGTCACTCCCGATCCCGACCGACCCGCCGAACCGGGTGGCCGCCGCCGACCCTGTCGCCCGCCGGCTCGCGCCGCTACTCGCCGACACGCCGGCCGCGTTCGACGTTCCCGCCACCGGAGCCACGCACGCCGCGACCCTCGCCGCCCACTGCCCAGATCTGTTCCTCATCTCCACCACGCCCGACCGCCGCACCGCGGTGGTGACCGACCTGACCACTCTCGCCGCCAAAGCCGGCCAGCGGGTGCTGGTACTGGCGAACGATCCCGAAGCGGTGTTCGTCTCCCTCGCCGCCGGCGGGTTGGACGTCGGCCGGGCCGTCGGGCCGAACGAAACGGCCGACACCTGCCCGTGCGCCGGGCACACCGCCCTCGCCCGCGGCCGCCGCTACCGCGAGGCCGTTCGGGTCGGGCTGGCCGACCGCGTGGCCGAGTTGCAAGCCCGCATCAATACCGAAGAGCGGCGGGAGAAACTGCTTGCCGAAGCCGACGCCCGCACCGCCGACCTGAGCCGTGTGGGGGAGTTCGCGGCGGCCACGGTGGACGCCTCGGACGCGCTCAAGGACGCGACCGCCGCCCGCGACGCCGCGGTCGCCGCAGTGTCTGCCCACGCCGCACGCCGGGCCGAAGTGGAATGCGAACTGGCCGCCCTCAAACAGGCCGTCGCCCAGCCGTCCGGATTCCTCAAGAAACTGTTCGGCGGGGGTGCCAAACCCGAGCCGGCGAAGATCGAAGCGGCCGAAGCCAAACTGCGCGAGTTGACCGCGAACACCCCGCCCGATCCGCACGCCGCCTTCGCCGCCACCCGTGACAAACTGTTGGCCGAAGCCACGACGGCCCGTCGCGCCGAGTTGGAAGCCCGGCTCGCGGAGATGAATGGCGAACTGGCGAAACTGCCGCCGGCCGAACCGCTCGACGAATTGTGCCGTGTGTTCGACGACGCCACCACCGATCTTGCCCGCCTGGACGCCGGCCCGCCGACCCTGCCCGCCGCCGAATTGGGTGCTGTGCGGGTGGTGGTCGGCACGCCGTCCGCCGTCGGGCACGACCCGTTCGTCACCCCCACGCACCCCGAAGTGGAGCCGCGATTCGACCGCATCGTCTGGGCCGACGCCGAGGAGTTGACCGAGGACACGTTCGCCGCCGTCGCCCCGCTGGGAGCCGCGTGGGTGCTCGTCGGCACTCCCGACCCGCCGCACGCCCCCGGCTACCGCAACGGTCGCCCGCGATCGCCGTTCTTCTCCGGCTGGTGGCACCGTCTGCACACCGCCGCGTGGACGCACGAAGACGACCGCCCGCTCGCCCGGTTGCTGACCGCCGAGAAGCGGACGGAGTTGCTGTGCGAACCGCTGTACGGCCGGCCCGACGTGGAAGTGCGGTGGACCGACCGCGACGGCACACCCACGTTGGCGGAGGTGCTGTTCCCCGCCGGGATGCCGCTGCCCGATGCAAAGTCGCTACTAGCGCACGAGGCCGACGAGGTGCGATTCACCGGCTACGGGCCGACCGAATGGGACACGTCGGGCGATGTGATCCGCTGCCGCTGGCCGGCCGTCGAAGCCGCGACCGGGGTGCGAGAAGCCGTGGACCTGGGCCACGGCGTGCGGGAAGAAACGGTGAGCGGCATGACGGCCTCGGTTCATTTCAGTGTGAACACCTGGACCCGCGAATCCGCTGCCCGCTGGTTGAGCGAGCGTGTGTTGTCGGCGCCACGAACGGCGATGGTGTAGGTACGCTCTGGTTGGAGCCGGGAACATAGTGACCGGATGAAGTCCCGAAGGGACGACCGGAAATAGCCAGGGGTGGAGCGAGCCGAAGGCGAGCGAGAACCCCTGGAACTGATGCGAACAACCCAGCAGCCCTGAAAGGGCGACCCGTGTTCTGCTTGCTCTCAACTTGATCCGCCGGTTTCCTCCGTAGTGATTACCCGACATCACCCACGAATGCAGTCACCCGCGACGGCCTGAGTGCAAGCAAACCCGCGACATACGGCTCTGCAACAAACCTAGCCAGCGCCGCATCCAGGCCAATCAGCCCCTCGAACTCGATGTTGGATGACGGTTCATCGCCCACCGCTTCCCCGAAGTAGACAAAAACTCGAAGTGCCCTGTCACCGTCGTCCTGAACTGACTTGAGTTGCCGTGATAGGCCGAGCCACTTGTATTCCATGTTGTCCCATTGGAAATCGCTCACCCGCAAGTCGGTGAAGCCGCTGAGCAGATGTGGTGTCATCGCTCCCCATTCCAACAGCAAGCTGTCGTCCGCACCACGCACCCGGATGTCACGGTGGAAGCCGACAAACGCATCGAACAACTGCACGGCCTGAGAAGGTGGCGAACCGATGAACGGAGTCATCAGTCGGGCGAAGTGTTCGATGGCTTCTGATTCGGAGATGAGTGGCATCACTCCCTCAGCGTTTGCAGGCGACGGCTGGGGCACAAGGTATACGACTGCCTTTAGCCAATCAACACCCCCGAACTCTGTCCGCAGTCGATCAATCTTTCTCACGGGTGCCGCTCGGCTCGCGGCACCTACTTTACCACCCATGACCCCCACCCTCCTCTCGATTCAGGTCGGCCAGCCTCGCGTACACGGCACGCCGGGGGCCGACGACCCGTTCGACCGCCCGTGGACGAGTTCGACCCAATCGAAAGGCACACCCAGTCGGTCCATTGGCATTGCCCGCGGGGGATGGCGGGGTTATAGCGAATGGGTGGGCGAACGCCGGCGAGGGTCATCATGACGAAGCGGTCCTATCGGTGGCTGTTGGTGGTGCTCGCCGTCATCGGGCTGACGGCCGACCAGCTCACCAAGTACAACGTGTTCCGCTGGCTTTACCACCAGGGGCCGGAGCAGCCGACGGACAACAAAGAGGCCGCGTTCGTGGCCTGGAATCGCTCCGCGCCGGCGTGGGTGCCCGGTTCCGCTCCCGGCGTCCAGGGCGGTCGGTACGACGTGATCCCCGGCTGGTTCGGGTTCATCGCACAATACAACCCGCCGCTCCGCACCGACTCGGACAAGGACTGGCGTGAAGGTCTTCAAACGGCGAGCGCGCCGAAGATGCCGCACGTGAACCGCGGGGCGCTCTTCGGCATGGGGGCGAACCAGGGCGGGGCGAACGACCCGAACCTGACCCCCGACCAGCGGCTGGCCGAACTGCGGAACGCCGAGCAGCAGGCGGAGACGGCGAACACCCTGTTCGCCGTCATCAGCCTGATCGCGGCCGGTGGCATCTGCGTGTGGACGGTGCTGCGTGGCAAGCGGGCGGACGCCTGGATTTGTGCCGCCCTCGGGCTGATCCTCGGCGGCACCGTCGGCAACCTGTACGACCGCGTGGTGTTTTACGGCGTCCGCGACTTCCTGTTCTTCTACAAGATCGACTGGCCGGTGTTCAACGTGGCCGACTGTTGCCTGGTGTGCGGGGCGGCGATGCTGGTGCTCCATGCGGTATTCGTGAAGCCGGCCAAGTCAGATGTGGCCGGCTCGACCACCGCCGCAGCGACGACACCTCTGCCCGCCCCGACCACCGCGGGGTGATGCCATGACACCGCGGCGTCGCCTCGCAATCCTCGCCGGCTCGCTCGCGCTGTCGTGGGCCGTCGCCGCCCCGCCGGTGGCGGACGTTCCACTTCCGTCGGAACCGCCCGCCAAATCGGCCCCGCTGTCGGCCGAGGAAGAAGCCCGGCGGGACGCCCTCACCCGCTTCGGCGTCGGGCTGCTCCGCGCCCGTCACGACCAGATCGCCACCGCCGCCAAACACCAAGAAGCCGCCGCCAAGCAACAGCCGACCGCCGCCGCACCCCAGAAAGAGTTGGCGAAGCTGTACGCCGAACTCGGCCGCGAGCCGTCAGCCGCCGCCGCCGGGGAAAAGGCTCTCGCCGCCGATCCGCACGACCTCGACACCGCCCGGCTGCTCGGCCGGCTTTACGCCGACGCCCGCCGCTACCCCGACGCGGTGCGGGTGTTCAAGCTCGCCGCCGCTAGCAAAGAGTTGACCGACCCCGTCTCGAAGTTGGTGGTGTTGATAGACCTCGCCAAAGCTGCCGACGCCGCCAACGACTCTGTCGCCGCCACCGCCCGCACCGACGCCCTCGCACTGCTCAAGGAGAAGCGGGTGAAGTTCCTTCACCCGGACGTGTTCACCGTGGCCGAGTTGGAGCGGGAGCGGGTGCGGCTGTACGAGGGCCTGGGCTTGGCCCTGCTGCGGAAGGCGGAGTACGCCGCGGCGGTGGCCGCGTTCGAAAACGCCCGCGACCTGGCGGCTGACCCGAAAGGGGCGAACGATCCGGCCGGCGTGGCCCGGCTGCACTGGAACCTGTCCGGCGTGCGGCAGGCCCAGGGGGAACCGGCGAAGGCGCTCGCCGAGCTGGACAAGTATCTGACGCACCGCCCGACCGCGTTCGAGCCGTATGAGCGGTTCGTGCAACTGATGAAGCAGCAGAAGCGGGGCGACGAACTGCCACGCAAGTTGGCCGACCTCGCCGACGCCAACCCGAAGAACCTCGCCCCGGAGTGGCTCGCCGCCGCCGAAGACATGACCCGCCGGCCGGTGGTGTCGCACGAGTCGTACCGCAAACTGGTGGAGAAGGGGAGCACGCCCGACGAGTATCGCGTACTGGCCACCGCCTACCGCGACGCCAACAAGCCGAAGGAGTTGCTCGATCTGCTCGACCGGGCGTACAAGGCGGTGCGGCCGGACGGCGGCGAAGACGTGAAGCCGGACGCGAAAGTGAACCCGGACGCCGTCGTCCGCAGCCGCCTGTTCACCCAGGCCGTGCGGCGGCTGAAGCCCGCGTTCACCGACAAGCTCATCGCCCAGACGTCGGCGGACCTGATCGCCGGCGATGTTCGCCACACCGACACGCTGGAGTTGCTCTACGGGCTGGCCGAGCGGGACGGGCAGATGGCGGCCGTGGCCGAGGTGCTGGAGAAGTCGGCCGCCAAGCGTGTGAAGGACGTGCGTGTGAAGGGGCTGACGATCGGTGCGTACGCCCACCTCCGCGAGTGGGATTCGATCATCCAGAAGAGCGACCGGCTGAGCCAGGCGGACGCCGGCCGTTTCTACCCACACATCATGGCCCAGGCGGCCATCGCCTACGCCGAACTCGGGCGGAAGCCGCAGGCGCTGCAAGCTCTGAAACAGCAGGATTTGGGCAACACCCCGAACATTCTGACCATGCGAGTGCGGGTGTTGAACATCCTGGAGGACCACGCCGCCGCACTCAAGGAGTGCGACTCCGGTCTGACGAACGACCGGCTGACTCCCGGTGAACAGCGGTCGCTGCTCATCGCCAAGGCGAACACGCTCAACTACCTGAAGAAGCACGCCGAGGCGGAAGCAATTTGGCGGGAGTTGCTCGACGCCAACCCGGACGACGCCTCGGTGCTGAACAGCCTGGGGTACGAACTGGGTGACCAGAACCGCAAGTTGGAGGAGGCCGAAACGCTGTTGCGGCGGGCGGTGGGGTTGGACGCCTGGGAACGCGGGCGGGCCGGCGACCCGGACGCCGACAACGGCATGTACCAGGACAGCCTGGGCTGGGTGCTGTTCCGCCGTGGGAAGCTCAAGGAGGCGCGCGACCTGTTGGAGAGAGCGGCCCTCTCGCCCGACTCGTCCGGCGACGGGGTGGTGTGGGACCACCTGGGCGACGTGGCCTTCCGGCAGGGGGACAAGAAGCGGGCGGCGGAGGCGTGGCGGCGGGCGGCCGAGTTGTACCGCGGGTCGCACGTCGGGCGGGAGAAGGGGCGGCTGGAGGAAGTGAAGAAGAAGGTGCAGTTGGCGGAGTGATCGATTCCCCTCTCCCCTTGAGGGTAGAGGGGTGATTGAAACGAACCCCTCTCCCTCAAGGGGAGAGGGGGGCAGAATCACTTGCCGGCTTCGAAGCTCTTCAGTTCGAGCGGGGTGCTCTCGGTGCCGCCGATGCTGTAGCTCAGCTTGATGATGCCCACCTTCGGGGCGAACCAGTATTTCACCGACGTGTCGGTGCCGGCGATGGTGAACTTCGGCCCTTCCACCGCCACCACGTCGGTGTAGTCCTTGCCGCCGATGGTCACCTTCGGGGTGATGTCCTTCGTCTCGAACGAGCCGGCCACCTCGGACGTCTGCACCTTGGCCTTCACGTCCCACTTGTCGCCCTTGGTCGCCTTGCCGTCCTTCAGCCCGAGGATCTTCACCCCGCCGCCGTCGATGACCGTGTCGTTGATTTTGGTGCGGTACACGCCGTCCGCCTTCACCGCGACCGTCTCACTGGCGACCGGCTTGCCGCTGTGCTCGGTCACCAGCTTGGCCGACCCGTCCTTGGCGTCCACGTCCGTCACCTTCACCACCACCTCGGTGCTGCCCATGGTGTAGGTCCACTTGGACCCTTTGGTGAGCGGGTAGTAGTCGGAGGCGGTGCCGGCCGGGGTGGGGGCGGGGGTCGGCGGCTTCGGGTCTTCAGGCTTCGGGGCCGGCTTCGGGTCTTCCGGCTTCTTCTCTTGTGCGAACACGCCGCCGAAGGCGAGGGTGGCAGCGAGCAGACCGAACAGCAGCTTCCGCATCGGGGGATCCTCTCACGCCCAACTGGGGGCGGAACGGGGACACAGGGGAATGTGATGAGTATAGGGACGCCGGCCCCACCGGGGAGGCACATCGGCACGGTTGGTTACGCCGGGAACCGGCGGGCGGTTCGGCTCAGCGGCCGGTGCTGAGGAACTCTTTGATGCTACCGAGGATGGCCTCGCGGTCGGGAATGCGGCTGGCCACCACGTTTTCGCACTCGTCCACCAGCGTGTCGATCGTCTCCATGAACTCGCCGCTGCCGTAGGGTGACTCCACCTGCCCGTACCCGAACAGGTTCAGTTTCGGCAGCAGTTGATCCTTGAGCAGGCTCAGGCACTTCGGGTTGTCGTCGCCCCAGTTGTCGCCGTCCGAGAAGTGGAACGCGTACACGTTCCACTCGCTCGGCGGGAAGCGGGCGTCGATCACCTTGTTCGCCAGGTCGTAGGCGGTGCTGATCTTGGTGCCGCCGCTCTCGCGGGTGTGGTAGAAGGTGTGCTCGTCCACCTCGTGGGCGGCCGCGTCGTGGATGATGTACACCCGGTCCACGCCCTTGTAGTGGGCCTTGATCCAGGTGTCGATCCAGAACGACTCGATCCGCACGATCTCCTTCTGCTCGTCGGTCATGCTGCCCGACACGTCCATCATGTAGATGACGCACGCCACCGCTTCCGGCTTCGGGAACTCCTTCCAACTGCGGTACCGCTTGTCCTCCCGCTCCGGGATGACCACCGGCCGTGTCGGGTCGTAATTGCCGGCGGAGATCTGCCGCTTGAGGGCTTGCTTGTACGTCCGCTTGTAGTGCCTCAGGCTCTCCGGGCCGACGGTGCGGATGCTGCTGTAGCGGTCCTTCACACTGACGATATTCTTTTTGCCCCGCGGCTCAATCCGTGGTAGGGCCAGTTCCTCGCCGAGGATGGCGGCCAGCTCTTCCATCGTCAGTTCCACTTCCAGGATGTGCCCGCCGGGGCTGTCGCCGGCCTGCCCCTCGCCGTCGCCGTCCTGCGGTTGGGTGAGCGGCTGGCCGGGCTTGCCGTCGCCCACGCCGACGCCGCCAGAGCCTTTCTGCCCGAACCGGAACTGCGGCGGGTTGATGCTCGGCATGGGAATCGAAACGAGGTCGTTGCCCTTCTTGCCGATCATCTCCCCCCGCCCGATGTACTTGGACAGGTTGGACTTCACCTTGCCGCGGACGATCTTGCGGAACCGCTGCAAGTCTTTGTCGATCTTTTGTCCCACGGCGGGCGGCCTCGGTAGGTGGGGTTGCAACTGTCAATGAATTGTACCCCGCACACGACCGCCGACGGGAGAGGAATGGCCGTCACGCGACGGGTTGCGTCCAGTCTTCGACGAGTAGGCCGGGCACGCGAGTGAAGTCGCGGACGTTGGCGGTGACGACGGTGGCGTCGGCTTCCAGAGCGATGGCGGCGATGCGGAGGTCGTTCCTCTTCACGTTCAGTCGCATTTTGAGCAGTCGTTCGGCGTGGTCGATGGCCTCTTCGGTGAACGGCAGGATGCGGGCAAAGCGGTAGTGTCCGACCGTTTCGACGAGCCGTCGGTAGGCGTCCGCCAGCCTCGGTTTCGGGATCGGCCTGTGGAGCAGTTTGTACCACCCGTCGAGTTGCTCTTCGAGGGTGATGACGGACACGCACACGTCCGCTTCGGGCACGCGGCGTGCCCGGTCGAGCACCACCGGGTGCCGATTCCGCAGGTGGGTGACGGTGTCGCTGTCGAGAATGTACAGCGGCATCAGCACCGCTCCGGTTCGGAGTGATCGGTCGTGTCTCGCTGATCTAGGATGACCCGTTTCCACTCGGCCGTCAACTCGTCATCCGGCAGTGGCGGGACCGACAGATACCACGGCACGGCTGGGGTCGGCGGGCGGATCGGCTGAAGCACGGGTCGGAGGACGAACGCCCGCAGGTGGGCCACCGCCTCCTCGGGCGTGTCGCCGATGCCCACCTTGCGCGGGAACTCAGCGCACGCCGCCAGGTACGCCCCCGACTCGTGCTGTGTGATCGTCACGTCGAACTCGAGTTTCAGGTTCATGACAGGCCTCCCCCGGCATTCTACCACGGGTGCAAGTCAACCGTCGGGCGGGCGAATAAGTTACCCAGACTGCCACCCGGCCACCGCCGGGATACGCTGCCCTCGGAGCCTGCTCCATGCCTGCCCCGCACCCGGTCCGCCGGCTGGCCGTCCTCGGCCTGCTCGCGGCCCTCGTCGCACCCGCCGTCGCGCAAGACCCACCGAAAGACAAAGACCGCCAGCAGATCGCCGACCTCGAAAAGCAACTGGCCGAACTCCAGAAGCGAGTGGGGGATCTGAAGAAGACACTGCCGCCGGACCCGCCCAAGCCCGAGACGCCCACCACCCCGCCCGGCAAGAAGCCGCTGACCCTCGCCGAGACCGACACCTGGCGTAGCATCCGCGGGGCGGCGCTGTCGAACGACGGCAAGTTCTTCGCCCACCGTGTCGGGCCGAACGAGGGTGACGGCGAGGTCGTTCTACGGGCGAACGCCGACGGGAAGGAGACGAAGATCCCGGCGGGCAGCGGGTTCGGGTCGATGCAGTTCTCGTTCGACTCGAAATGGTTCGCATTCAGCGTCACGCCGTACGTGAAGCCGGGCGGCGCGCCGGGTGCCCCGCGGCCGAAGTCGAAACTGGTGCTCGTGAACACGACGAACGGCGAGAAGACCGAACTGGAAGGCGTGGCGTCTTTCAGCTTCTCCGGGCAAGCGGGCAGCCACATCGCCTACCGCAAATCGACCGAAGGCGGCGGCCCGACGCTGCCGCCGGGGGTCACCCTGCCGCCGGGGGTGAGCGTTCCGGGCGTCGGCTCGGCCCCAGCGGCCGCCGGGCACTCGGGCACCGACCTGGTGCTCAGGGAACTGGCCACCAGCACTGAGTTCGTGCTCGGCAACGTGGCCGAGTTCTCCTTCGACAAGAAGGGGCTGTGGCTGGTGACGGTGATCGACGCTGCCGGGCAGGTGGGCAACGGCCTGCAACTGCGAGACATGAAGAGCGGAGTGGTCTACCCGGTCGAGTCGTCGAAGGCGGCGTACCGCGGACTGCGGTGGAACGAGGAGACGACGGCCTTCACCCTGACGAAGACGGTGGACGATCCGGGGTACGACACCAAGTGGGTGAGCATCCTCGCCTACTCCGACCTGGGGCCGAAGCCGACCCGCACGGCCTACGACCCGAAGGACGACAAGGACTTCCCGAAGGACATCGCCATCAGCGCCGGCGGCGGGGCCAGTTGGACCGACGCGATGGACGGGTTCGTGTTCAGCGTGGGCGAGCGGAAGAAGAAGGACGAGCCGAAGAAGCCGACCCCGCCGACCGGCACGCCGGCCGGCGAGAAGAAGCCGGAAGGGGCCGACACGGAGAAGAAAGAAGGGCCTACCCCGACGGCGGCCCCGAAGCCGGCCGCCACCCCTGGCCCGAAGCCGGACCTGGTCATCTGGCACTGGAAGGACGAGCGGCTGCAACCGATGCAGCAACTCCAGGCGCCGAGCGACAAGGCGATCACCTACTCCGCCATCTACCGCATCAAGGACAAGAAGTTCATCCAGTTGGCCAACGACAAGATGCGGAGTGCGGGCGTCGCCGCGAAGCAGAAGTTCGCCCTCGGCCGCGACGGTCAACCCTACGAGTACCTGAGCAACCTGAACGGCCAGCGGTTCGCCGACATCTTCGTCATCGACCTGATCACCGGAGAGAAGAAGAAGGCGCTGACGAAGGCCCGCTACGCCTTCGGCGCGTCGCCCACCGGCACACACTTCCTGTACTACGACGACGGCCACTTCTTCACCTACGACATGGCCGCCGGCAAGGGCACGAACATCACCGAGAAGGTGACGGGCACCAGCTTCATCGACACCGAAGACGACCACAACGTGGCCAAGCCGCCGCGGCCCCCGGTCGGCTGGTCCCGCGACGGGACCACCGTGCTGCTGAGTGACGGGTGGGACATCTGGGCGGTGAAGGCGGACGGCAGCGGCGGCACGAACCTGACCGTGAACGGCCAGGAGACCGGCACGCGGTATCAGGGCGTGGCCCAGTTTGAAGTGGAGCCGAAGCCGGGCATCGACCTGACCAAGCCGCTGTACGTGGCCAGCTACGGCGAGTGGACGAAGAAGGACGGGCTGGTGAAGCTCGAAGCCGGCAAGCCGGCGGTGACGCTGCTGACCGGCGACTGCTCGTTCGGCCAGCCGATGAAGGCCCGCGACGCCGAGGTGTACGCCTTCACCCGGCAGACCACCGCCGAGTCGCCCGACTACCACCTGACCGACGCCACGTTCAAGGACTCCAAGAAGGTGACGGACGCCAACCCGCAGCAGAAGGACTACCTGTGGACGGCGGGCGTGCGGCTGGTGAACTTCACCGGCACCGGCGGCAAGAAACTGCAAGGCACCCTGCACCTGCCGGCCGGGTACGAGCCGGGCAAGAAGTACCCCACCGTGGTCTACATCTACGAGAAGCTGTCGCAGGGCACTCACCGCTACGCCGCCCCCAGCTACCGAGGCGGGTTCAGCCCGGCCATCTACACGTCGAGCGGGTACGCGGTGTTCAACCCGGACATCACGTACCGCATTAACGACCCCGGCGTGTCGAGCATGGAATGCATCATCCCGGCGGTGGACGCCGCGATTGCGACCGGCGTCGTGGACCCGGCGAAGGTGGCGCTGCACGGGCACTCGTGGGGCGGCTACCAGACGGCGTTCGCCGTCACCCAGACGACCAAGTTCAAGTGCGCCATCGCCGGCGCGCCGCTGACCGACCTGGTGAGCATGTACAGCAGCGTGTACTGGAACTCGGGTTCCGCGAACCAGCCGATCTTCGAGAGCAGCCAGGGGCGGTTCACCGGCGGCTACTGGGAGCAGCAGGAGGCGTACATCCGCAACAGCCCGGTGTACTTCGCCAAGAACGTGCAGACGCCGCTGCTGCTGCTGCACAACGACAAAGACGGGGCCGTCGATTTCACCCAGGGGGTGGAGTATTACAACACGCTGCGGCGGCTCCAGAAGCCGGTGGTGATGCTGCAATACAAGGGCGAGAACCACGGGCTGGCGAAGGCGGAGAACCAGAAGGACTACGCCGTGCGGATGCGGGAGTACTTCGACCACCACCTGATGGGCAAGCCGGCCCCGGACTGGTGGAAGGACGGCGTGCCGCACCTGAAGATGGACGACCACCTGAAAGGGCGGGACAAGTAGACTGGTGAGGCGACTCTGCAGCC
>JANNDF010001091.1:0-1016 GCA_031387445.1 Planctomycetia bacterium | reverse complement strand
GCAAAGTTGAGCCTGGCGAAATGCAATGACGCTTCATTTCAGCGACTTCGCCAGGTGTTGAGGGAGTGGTTTCCAGCGGTCTAAACCGACTGCGGGCCGGACCTGTGCCCGAACCTCTCACTTCGCCGCCAGCGGCGTGATCTTGATGTTCCGGAAGGCCACCGGGCCGTGATCGCCCTGGAACATGAGCGGCCCCTTCGCCATCTCTTTGCCGGTCAGCCCGCCGGGGGTGTGCTGCTTCATCTCCACGTTCTCGTGCAGCACCTCGCCGTTCAGCGTCACCTTCACGAACTTGGCCGGGGCCGTTTTCTTGTCGCCGTCGAACTTCGGCGCCTGGAACTCGATCTTGAACGCCTGCCACTCGCCCGGCTTCTTGGCCAGGTTCTTCTTCGGCTTGGCCGCCGAGTAGATGGCCCCCAGGTCGCCCTCGGTCAGCTTGTCGTCCGCCTTGCCGAAGCTGTCCAGTATCTGCACCTCGTACTCGCCCATCAGGTAGATGCCGCTGTTCGACCCCTTCGGCACCATGAACTCCAGCTCCACCGTGCAGTCGCCGAATTTCTCTTCCGTGGAGATGTCGCACCCGCCGCCCTTCATGTTCACCAGTTCCATCTTGGTGTCGGCGCCGACTTTCGGTGTGGTGAACCCGGTCGGGGCGGACTCGTCGAGCAGCACCACCGCCGGCTTCCACTGGCTCTTCTTCTCGTCCTTCAGCTTCCACCCGGTCAGGTCTTTGCCGTTGAACGGTTCGAGCGGCTTCGGGTCGGCGGCGAGTGCAACGGACGACAACACGGCGGCGGTGAGGAGGGAGAGGGTTCGCATGACGCACCTGAGCGGGAATGGGACGTGGGGAGTGTAGTGATCTGGTGAACCGGCGGCGTGAACCGCCTGGGTGTGACTGACGAGCCGGAAGCGTGTGCGACGGTGGGTACAGATTAACCGCGCTCACCCCTACCGCACGTGCCCCACACAAAAGCGGCGCACCCGACAACGAACAACTTCATATCCACCCGCGGCAC
>JANNDF010001040.1:0-1056 GCA_031387445.1 Planctomycetia bacterium | reverse complement strand
GCGACCGCGTGGGTGTGGTCCTGGAACCGCCGGCGTCAGCCGGCCGGTTGAGAACGACACCCAGCCCGCTCACGCGGGCGGTTCCTGAAGATTCCGCTCCCTCGCGGTCGCGGCTCGTACCGAAGGCCCTCCCCCATGCCCGACACCGCCCCCCGACCCGTCACCGACTCCCAGCTCATCGCCTGGGGCAAGCCGACCGCCGACCCGAGCGGCGAGGCCAAATTCCTGCAAGGCCCGCAACAGCGGAGCCTCGAACTGTGGCAGGCGTGGAAGATTTTCCGCGAGCTCATCTACGGGTTCCGCAAGCTGCACTTCGCCGGCCCGTGCGTGACCGTGTTCGGGTCCGCCCGGTTCGACGAGCACCACCGCTTCTACAAGCAGGCGCGGCTAATCGGCCGGCGGCTGGCCGAGGTCGGGTTCACCACCATGACCGGCGGCGGGCCGGGCATCATGGAGGCGGCCAACCGCGGGGCGAAGGACGTGAAGGGGGGGAGGAGTCTGGGGGTGAACATCAAGCTGCCGATGGAGCAGAAGCCGAACCCCTACGTGGACAAGTTTGTCGAGTTCGAGCACTTCTTCGTGCGGAAGCTGATGCTCATCAAGTACAGCTACGCGTTCATCGTCTGCCCCGGCGGGTTCGGCACGCTCGACGAACTGTTCGAGGTGCTGACGCTCATCCAGACCGGCAAGTTGCAAGACTTCCCGGTGGCGCTCGTCGGCCGCGAGTACTGGGCGCCGGGCATCGAGCAGTTGAAGAAGTTCGTGGCCGAGAAGACCATCGACCCGGTCGATCTGGACAAGTTGTACGTCGGCGACGACCCGAACGAGGTGGTCAAGCACATCACCGACGTGAGCATGAAGAAGTTCGGCCTGAGCTACGGGCGGAAGGTAAAGCGGCGGTGGTGGCTGGGGGAGTAGTGGGGAGGACCTCACCCCCCGGCCCCCTCTCCCAGCCACCACCGCCGCGTTAACTTCCGCCCCGAGCTCAGGCCCAACATCGTCATGCTCACGTCGGTGATGTGCGTGACCACCTCGTTCGGGTCGGCGCCGACGTAC
>JANNDF010001028.1:0-1957 GCA_031387445.1 Planctomycetia bacterium | reverse complement strand
CCCGGCAGGCGGCACCTACCGCAGACAAACGGACGAAGCGGGCCGGAGAATCCGGCCCGCTCGGGGGGTTACTGCACTCCGTTTAGCTGGCCACGCCGGCGGCCAGGTCGAAGCTGGCCCGGTCGGCCCCGCCGCTCTTGTCCTTGGCGTCGCGGTTCACCATCGCGTACTCGATCTTGGTGTAGTTGAGCGACAGGCTCTCCATCGGGGTGCCGCTGCCGCCGTGCCCGCTGATGTTGTAGCTCGAGATGACGCAGTTCTCGAGGGTGATGGTCAGGTACTTCTCCACCTTGTCGCCCTCGGTGCGACAGAAGTCGATGACCACCTTCTTCCCTTCACCCGACAGGGACGCCTTGAACAGGTTGACACTCGCCTTGCAGAGCGTCTTGGTGCCGACGATCTCGGACAGGCTCGGGGCACCGGCCGAGCGGTTCTTCCCCTTGCCGGTGGCCGTCTCGATGTGGCGGTGCGCGCCGACCTGGCAGGACTCCAGTTCGATCCAGTCCGCGTGCCCTTTCTCCGTCACCGACCCCTTGATCCCTTCGTACTGCATGTAGATCGGCATCGTCCTGCTCCAGTTGGGTGTGAAGATCGCGGCGGGGGTTGTTGGTTTTGTGTCCGCCGCGTGTCTTTCCATCGGGGTAATGCGAACCGGCGGGGGGTGTCGGACACGGATTCCGAATTTCCCGTCGGCCGGTTTACTGCTCCGTCAGCCGGTCGTCGTCCAGGGTTCGAGACCCACCCCTCCCAGGCGGGGAGGGGGTGTGGGCGGTCACTGCCCGCCGAGCTGCTTGGCGACCATCCGCAGGGAGATGTCCACGCTCTCCAGTTGGAAGTGCGGCCGCATGTGCGCCACCGCCTTGTACGACCCCGGCTGGCCGGCCACCTCCACCACCTTCACCTGGGCCGACGCCAGCGGGTACTTCGCCTTCATCTCGTCGCCCGCCCCCTCCGGGTTGCCGAGCACGTAGTTGTTGATCCAGCGGTTCAGCCAGTTCTCCAACTCCGCCCGCTCCATGTACGACCCCACCCGGTTCCGCACCATCACTTTCAGGAAGTGGGCGAACCGGCTCATGCACAGCTGCAGGTTGAACTTGGTGCTGAGGATGGCGTTCGCCGTCGCCTCCGGGCGGTCGTACTTCTTCGCCTTCTGGCAACTGGTGGCCGACATGAAGGCGGCGAACGGCTTGTCCTTGCAGTGGATGAGGGAGAGGAAGCCGAGCTTCTCCAGCTCCTGCTCGCGGCGGTCGGTGATGCTCACCTCCGTCGGGCACTTCATGGCCACGTCCCCGTTGTCGGTCGGGAAGGTGTGGACGGGCAGCCCCTCCACCTTGCCCCCGCCCTCGACGCCGCGGGTGCGGGCCATCCACCCGTACTTGGCGAAAGCGTCCGTCACGCGGGCGGCGTACGTCCACGACGAGTTCATCCACAAGTACTTGTCGTGGTTGGTGCCGTCCACGTTCTCCTCGAAGTTGAACTCGGCCACCGGCTTGAAGTTGGCCCCGTACACCTCGCGGCCGAGCACCCGCGGGCAGGTGAGGGCCACGTACCGCGAGTCCTCGCTCTCGCGGAACGCCTCCCAGTTGGCGTAGTCCGGGCCGGTGAAGATCTTGGCCAGGTCGCGGGGGTCGGCCAGTTGCGAGAAGCGGTCCATGTTGAACGCCTTCGGCGACACGGCCGACACGAACGGGGCGAACGACCCGGCCGCCACCCCGGCCAGCCCCTGGAGCACCTTCATGTCGGTGCTCCGCCGCACGTCGAAGTCGTAGTCGCCGACGAGCAGGCCGAACGGGTTGCCGCCGAGGATGCCGTACCCCTCCTCGTACACCTTCTTGAACATCTGCGACTGGTCGAACTCCTCCGCCTTCTCCAGGTCGCCGCGGATCTCCTCCTTGGTGACGTTCATCACCTTCAGTTGCAGGCTGGTGCTCGTCTCGGTGTTCGACACCAGGTGGTG
>JANNDF010001027.1:0-10374 GCA_031387445.1 Planctomycetia bacterium | reverse complement strand
CCCGGCAGGCGGCACCTACTATCGCTACTTCTTCGGTTCGGTCACATTCACCGAGACGGGTACGGCCACCACGACCACGTCCTTGTTGTTCACCTTCGCCGTACCCTGGACGACGAACACCGTCTGGCCGACTGCCACCGTCGCCGGCACGCTGAACTCGACCGCCGCCTCGTTCTCCCCCTTCTTGATCGGCACGAACTTCGGGGCCACGTTCGCCGGCACGCTGACCGCAGCCACGGCGATTTCGACATCGAACTTGTCACCGCGCTTGGCGATCACCTTCCCTTTTAAGGTGCCACCCTTTGCCACCTCCGCTGCGTCGAGCTTCAATTCCAGGGCGAACGGCGATTCCGGCACGTTGGCCACGGCGAACTGCGTCGTCACCTCCCGCGGCGGGGTCGGCATCGTCGCCAGCCCGACCTTCACCGCGTCGATCAAGTCGATGGTGCGTGTGACGTCTGCGCCGTCGATCTTGGCTTTGGCGGTGAGTGTGCCCACCTCCACGCCCGGCGCGGTGCCCGGCTTGGCCACCAGTGGCAGGTAGAGCGGGGTGGCCGGTTGCGGGTTCGCCGCGGCCGGCAGAGTCACTTTCCCGCTGACGGTGGGCGAGTTGAATTCGATGTCCACCGGACCGTTGAAGCCGTTCACTTTCGTGAACGCAGTGATCGGCACCAGCCCGACGCCGCCGGCCGGCACGACGGCGCGGTCGAACGCCACGCTGAGGCCGAAGTCGGCCGCGACCGGCTTCACGCTCAGGTGGTACACCTCGTTCGGGCCGAACAGGTAGTTGGTGTGTTCACACGCGATGATGTAGTCGCCGTCCGCGGCGGCGGTGAACTCGACCCGCGTGCCCACCTGCGTGGGGCTAGACTTCACCACCTCAGCCCCCTTCGCGTCGAGCACCCGCACGTACACTTCGGCCGGCGAGTTCAGCTCGAATGTGAGCACCGTCACCGCCAGCTTCTGCCCCTTCTTGGCCGCGATCTTGAAGTGGTCCACGTCACCCTTCTCGCCGAAGCGGGCCGACACGCCACCGGGCACCGGCAGCGGGTTCGCCTTGTCCGGCGTGTTGTTCGGCTCTTGCTCGACGCCTTCCGGGTTCGCGTTCACCCGCACCGGCACCGGCCACCCGCTCGCCCCACCGTCGCGCTTGGGGGTGGCGTACACCACGTCCCCTTCCCCTTTCACGGTCACCGGCTTCACACCTTCCATGCCAGGGCCGGCGAACCCGACCGCCGCCGACTGCCCGGCCTGGATCGCCAACGGGAACGCGGTCGTGGCGCCTGGGAAGTTGCCCACCCGCAGGCGGTAGGCGTAGTCGGCCCCGCCGCGGTAGATGGTGTCGCGCACCTCCACGATCACCTCGCCGGCGGTGGGGAACGTGTGCGTCAGGCGAGCGTCACCCTGCAACCCCGGCGAGTCGTCGGCGTACAGCCCGAAGAGTTCCTTCCCCGCCGCGTCGTGGAGCAGGATGACCGGGTCGCACGGCGAGCCGATCCGCCGGGCGAGCACCTCGAACGTGACCGGCTCACCGGCCTTCACCGCCACCTTGTAGAAATCGCTCACTTCGGCCGTCGCGGTGCCGACCACTACGCACGGGGCGGTGATCGCTTGCGGGGCCGCTTTCTTGTTGTTGTCCTTCTCGGCCACTTCTGGCAACTCGTCCACGATGAACGGCCGGGCGGTCGAGACCCCGCCTTTCGTGGCAACACGGATCGTGTGAAACCCGCGTGGCGTGTTCGCCGGGATCTCGATTTTCGCGGCCAGCTTGGTGGCGTCCTTCTGACCTTCCGGCACCGTCGCCTTGCCGCCGAACGAGGTCCACACCTGAGTCACGTCAGTCAGGTTGGTGCCGGTGAGGGTGACTTCAACCGTCGCGCCGGGCTTGCCGCCCATGTTGGCGAGCGTGGTGAGCGTGGGAGAAGTGGGCGGCAATGCGGGCGGCTTGGGTTGCGCGAGTGCCACCCCTGCGAGGAGCAAGCACGCACCGGCGGAAAGCGTATGACGCATGGCAGTCACCGAACGAGAGGAGAGACCGGCGGATACGGAAATGATACAGGAAGCGAGTGCGTGGCGAACGCCTGTCCCGTTCCACCTGAACCGCCCCCCTCCCTCTGGTGTCTGACCGCCATGAGCACACTCACCCCACCCGCCGATTACGCCGACCGCATAGCCCGTGCCCGGCTTTCGCTCGACGGCCTCTCGGTCGGCGACGCCTTCGGTGATCGCTTCTTCACGCCCGCCACTCGAAGCCACTTCGACGACCCCGAGCCGTTCCTCCCGCCCGAACCGTGGCTCTACTCCGACGACACCGAGATGGCCCTGGGCATTCTCGAAGTGCTTGACCGACACGGCGCCATCGACCAGGACGACCTGGCCCGCACGTTCGGCCGGCGGTGGAAGATCGAACCGCGGCGGGGCTACGGGCCGGGCGCGTACCGATTGCTGTCATCACTAGCCGAAGGTGGCATCTGGCAACTGGAGTCAAAAGCGCTGTTCAGCGGAATGGGGTCGTTCGGCAACGGGTCGGCCATGCGAGTCGCCCCGCTCGGCGCGTACTTCGCCGACGACTACGCCACAGTGGTAAGGGAGGCGATCAAGTCCGCCGAGGTGTCGCACCGGCACCCGGAGGGTATTGCCGGCGGAGTCGCCGTCGCCGTGGCCGCCGCGTTCGCGTGGCAGAATCGCGACCGGCTGACCGACCCGGCCGAACGCCGTCGGCTGTTCGATGTGGTGCTGGATCACACCCCGGCCGGCGAAACCCGAGCCGGCATCGAACGGGCACGGGGCATCGGGTTCGACCACTCGACCGAAGCCGTCGTCGGGTGGCTCGGCAACGGCACACGCGTCACGTGTCAGGACACCGTGCCGCTCTGCCTGTGGATGATCGCCGTGAACTTCACCAACTACCCGCGGGCGATCTGGGAGACGATCCGCTGCGGCGGGGATGTTGACACGACCGCGGCGATCGTCGGCGGGGTTGTGGTGCTGGCCACCGGACACGATGGCATCCCGGCGGACTGGCTGCCACGGCGGGAGGCACTACAGTTGGTATCCGGGTTATAGCGGTCGAACTCACGGTCTGGCAGGCCTGGATGCCCTTCACCGGCATCGGCCGCGGCGTAAGATATCGTTGAACAACCCGGTGCTGTGGGTTCACCCTCCGCCACACTAAAAACAAGGGAGCCGGCCTTGAAAGCCGTACTCGACGACGTCTCCGCCGAAATCCTCGACCTGAAGAAGAAGATCGGCGCCACCATCCTCGCCCACTACTACCAGGAGGGCGAGATTCAGGAGTTGGCCGACATCACCGGCGACAGCCTGAAGCTGGCCCGCGAAGCGACGAAAGTGGACACCCCCGTCATCGTCTTCTGTGGGGTTTTGTTCATGGCCGAGACGGCCAAGATGCTCAACCCGTCGAAGACTGTTCTGCTGCCCGACACGTCCGCCGGCTGTTCGCTGGTCGATTCGTGTCCGCCGGAGAAGCTGGCCCGCTTCCAGGAGATGCTCCGCGAGAACGGGCGGAAGTTCCAGACCGTCACTTACATCAACAGCTCCGCCAAGGTGAAGGCGCTGTCCGACTGGATCGTGACCAGCGGGAACGCCGAGGACGTGGTGCGGAACCGCGTGCCCGCCGACTGCGAAATCCTGTTCGCCCCCGACAAGCACCTGGGCCGCTACCTGCAAGAAGTGACCGGGCGGCAGATGATCTTGTGGGACGGGTCGTGCATGGTGCACGAGATCTTCAGCGTCCACGACCTGGTGCGGATGAAGGCGAAGCACCCGACGGGCCAGGTGATCGCCCACCCGGAGTGCCCGAAGCTCATCCTGGAACACGCCGACTTTATCGGCGGCACGGAGGCGATGATCAAGCACGTCGGGGCGGTGACGGAGCCGACCACGTTCATCGTCGCCACCGAGCCGAACATGATGTGGCAACTGGAGAGCCGGTTCAAGCAGCACCAGTACGTCGGCGTGCCGGGCATCACGTGCGCGTGCAACAAGTGCCCGCACATGGCCAAAAACACGCTGGAGAAGATCCGCGACTGCATGCGGGACGGCAAGCCGGAAATCCTCTGGCAGCCGGAGTTCGACAAGGCGAAAGAGGTGCTGGCCCGCAGCCTGCTCAACCCGCCGGTCGCCCCAGCCGTCTCCCACCCGCACGGAGATTGAGAAAATGAACCCGGAAGTTGCGGCGATGCTGGCATCTCTTTCCGCTGCGATGGCAGCGAAAGGCGATGTGAAAACGAGCGTAGCGCTGGCTGCCGAATGTGCAGCCGTCGCCGCGACGAGCCATCACGTCGATGCACCGATGCCATACGACGTAATGACCGCCTCGCAAGTGGCTGAGTATTTCCAACTCCCGGAGACAGCTGTAATCGCTGAGGCGAGCGCCGGCAGGCTGCCCGGTCGCCGCGTCGGTGGAGAGTGGCGGTTCATTCGCATCGCACTGACGGAGTGGTTACAAGGTCGTGATCGGCACCCCTCGATACCTCCGCAAGCGGGTGTCGGCAAAGAGTATCTGGACGAAGACCCTGAGCGGATCATCGAAGCAATTTACGCCGCCCGCCGCGAACTCGGCACGGTCGGCGACCACTTCCCGGAAGAGGAGGGCGAATGACCCTCCTCGACTCGGACACGTTCACCCTGCTCGGCTACGACCGGCCGGGAATGGCTGAGAAGTTGGCCCGCGCCCGCACCGCCGGGGTAGTGGGTCTGCCGGTGTTCGTCCGCGCTCAAGCCCTCCGCGGGCGGCTGGACGGGCTGCTGAAAGCGAACACGCCGGACGCAGTGGCGCGACTGCAATCGCTGCTGACGGACGTGGAGACCCGGCTGGCCGCGTACCCGGTGATCCTGTTCGACGCGACCGCCAGCGGGCACTTCGCACGCCTGGTGAAGATGAAATCGCTCAAGAAGACCGGGCTGGCCGACCTGCTCATCGCCTGCATCGCCCTCGCCCACGACGCCACCCTGGTGACGCGGAACACGAAGGATTTTCAGCCCATCCCGAACCTGAAGTTGGAGAACTGGGCCGACTGACCTCGGCCCAGTTCGTGCCGTCTCACCCCTCCATCGACCTCTGGAACGCCGCCACACCCGCACCCACCGTCAGTTTGAACCCGCCTTTCGCCAGTGTCAGTTCCAGTGCCGCGATCGCCCCGAGTACGTCGAACGCATCGACGTACCCCATGTGGCTGAGCCGCCAGATCTTCCCCTTCATGTCGTCCTGACCGTCGGCCAGCTTGAACCCGTGCGCCTTCTCCATCGCCTTCAGCGTGCCGCTGCCGTCCACGCCCGCCGGCACCGTGACGACCGTCAGGGCGCTGTTCGGCCGTTCGGCGAACACCTCCAGCCCGAGCGCCGCCACCGCCGCCCGCGTCGCGGCGGCGACCTTTGTATGACGTGCCCACAGCGCATCCATGCCCTCGACCTTCATCCGCTTCAGGCTGACCAGTTGCGCCTTGATGAGCGTGTTCGCGGGGGTGAACGGCGTGTCGCTCTCACCCCACTTGGCCAGCGCCCGCCGCAGGTCGAAGTAGAACCCCCGCACCGGGGTCGCGTCCATCTTCGCCTTCGCCTTCGGGCCGACGCTCACGAACGCCAGCCCCGGCGGCAGCATGAACGCCTTCTGCGACCCGCTCACCACCACGTCCACACCCCACGCATCGGTACGGCATTTCATCGCCCCCAACCCGCTGATGCCGTCCACCACCAGCACGGCGGGGGTGTTGGCGGTCAGCTTGGCGAACGCCTCCACGTCGTGCCCGACGCCGGTGCTGGTCTCGCTCAGCGTGCAGAACACTGCCCCGGCATCCGGGTGTTCCTTGAGTGCCGTCGCCAGCATGTCCGGCGTGATCGCCTTGCCGTAGGGCACGCTCACGATCTGCGTGTTGGCAGCGTGGGCTTTCAGAATGCCCTTCCACCGCTCGCCCCACCGCCCGGCGCTCAGCAGAATCGCCTTCTCGCCCGGAGCCAGGAGGCTCGTCACCGCCGACTCCATCCCGCCGGTGCCGCTACTCGTCAGCGTCACCACCGGGTTCTTCGTCTGGAACACTTCCTGAAGCAACTCCGACACTTCCCTCAGGATGGCTTTCGCCTCGGCCGAGCGGTGGTAGCCGACCGGCTTGGCCAGTTCGAGCAGGGTCTCTTCGGGAACGGGGGTGGGGCCGGGGGTGAACAGGCGGGTCTTCATCGCGGGAACGATTCCTTCGGGAGAGCGGAGCGGAAGAAGTTGTTTTAGGGAGAGTGCGGCGTGCGGAGCGAGCGGGTCGGCGTGACGTGCGGTATCGGCCGACCGTGACAACCTCGTTACTCGCACTCTCACACGTCGCGTGTTGAATAGGCACCACTCCCCGAGGGCCGTGTCATGCGCTCTGTCGTCGTACTGCTCCTCATCGCTACTCCACTGTTCGCGGTCGATCCGCCCGCCACGGTGAAGGTGGCCGCCGTGCAGTGCTCGTCCGACCTGGGCGACACAGCCGGCAACACCAAGAAGCTCACGCAGTTGGTGCGGGAGGCTGCGAAGAGCGGGGCGAAAATCGTCGTCCTGCCGGAGACGGCCATCACCGGCTACCTGTCGCAAGACCTGAAGACGAACTGGCACTTGAAGGGCTGGCCTATCGAGAAGAAGTTCGAGGGCAAAGACCCGGCCGACGCCGCCGAGACGGTGGACGGCGAGAGCGTGAAGCACTTCACGGCGCTGGCGAAGGAACTCGACCTCTATCTCACGATCCCGTTCCTGGAGGTGGGGCAGCCGAAGAAGAAGGGCGACGACCCGAAGTACTACAACACCGTCTGCCTGGCGAACCCGAAAGGCGAAGTGGTGGCCCACTACCGGAAGCTGACGCCGTGGCCGTACCCGGAGAAGTCGTGGGCCACCGAGGGCGACCGCGGGGTGCAGACCTACGACACCGAGTACGGCACCGTCGGCCTGGGCATCTGCTTCGACATCCACACCGTCCTGGAGAAGTACGAGAAGAAAGACCTGTGGGCGCTGCTCTACCCGATCGCGTGGGTGGACACCGAACACCCGGCCGAGTGGTTCCTGCACAAGCTGCCGGCGCGGGTGAAGCCGTTCAAGTTGCACCTGATTGGCGCGAACTGGAGCGTGGACGAGAAGCAGGAGTGGCGGGGGTACGGGTTCAGTGAGATCATCTCGAACGAGGGGAAGGTGGTGGCGTCGGCGAAGACGCTGTATGGCAGCGAGATCGTCTACGCCGATCTGCCGACGGCGAAGAAGAAGTAGGTGCCGCCTGCCGGACGGCACTCGTCAACGTGCCGCCCGGCAGGCGGCACCTACTCGAGCAGTTTCCGCAAGTCCGCTTCCAGTTCGTCCGCCAACCCCAGGTTGGGCTGGCGGACGTCGTTCAACTCCCAGCGGTCGTTCGGCTTCTCGTACAGTTTCGGATCGCGGGGTTCATCGTTGGGTGTGGCCAGTGGGAGCAGCAGGGCGTGCGTGTCGGTGCGGAGGGCGGCTTCGCGGTGGCCGGCGATTTCGCAGACGGTCATGGCGTGCGTTCGTGGCGCGCTCACCGTTTGCTCGCGGCTCACCGTCAACACATCCTGCGGCTGCGTAAACGCCCACACCCGTTCGCCCGCCCCTTCGGCCCCCGGTCGCCGCACGATCAGCGGGATGTGAACGAATTCCTCATGCAGCCACGGGCGGTGCGGACCGAGAATCGCGTGATGGCCGAGCGGGTAGCCGAAGTCGGACGTGAACACCCAACTCGCGGACTCGTCCCACCCCTCCGCCTGAAGCACGTCGAAGATTCGTCCCAGGTCGGCGTCGAACGTGGTCACGGCGGCGGCGAAGCTGCGGTGCAGAAGCTCCCACGAGGTGTGGTCGTCGCGGTCGAACCGGCCGACCGGCGGATCGCTCCACGGTGCGAGCGGTTCGGCCTCTTCGTCGGCCCCGTCGGTCAGGTCATCGCAGTACACCTCGAACACGTCGGCCGGGGCGAACCACGGCGGAATGAAGCGATCCGTTTCGATCCAGAGCAGTGCGTCATCACCCAGCTTGTCCAGCACACGCGGCAGCAGTTCCAGTAGCGGGGCGAACGGCGGACGGCCCGATTCCGGCCGTGCGTCGAACACTTCGGCGAAGCGTGCGTAGTAGTGGGATGGGGCGTCGAAGGCAGGGCGGGAGGCGCGGATGACCACCCCGTTCAGCCCTTGATGGGATGAGGGGGATTCGGCACCCCACCAGTCCACCCGGCCACCGAGCGGGTCGGGGTGGCGGGCGAAGTGGCGGTCGAACGTCACCCCTTCCGCGGCGAGGCGGTCGAGGTTCGGGGTGGCGATCCACTCGTTCCCGTAGGCCCCGAGTGGCCAGACCGGGCACCCGTGGGCGGCGATGACGACTGTTCTCATGTAGCCACGGATTGTACCCGCGGCGGGCGGGTTCGGCCGGCCGGCATAAGTTATCCCGACTTCTGTTGCTCTCCCGAACCTGGGGGTTGGCGTGCTGGGTCCGATCTTCGTCCGCGAACTGACCACTGTCCCGCGGAAGAAAAGCCACTACGCTTCCCGCGCCGCTCTGGTCGGGCTGCTGCTGGTGCTGGGCGTCACCGTGTGGCAAGCAATGGTCGGGTTCGACCGCGAAGCCAGCCTGGGCGAAACGGCCCGCTTCGGGCAGATCATTTTCCAGCTCTCCGTGTTCGTCGAACTGGTGCTGGTCATGTTCTTCGCGGCGCTGTCGGCCGCCAGTGCGGTCTCGCAGGAGAAGGACCGCCGCACGTTCGTGCTGCTCCTCCTCACCGACATGGCCGATTACGAGATCGTCCTGGGCAAATTGGTCGGCGCGCTGCTGCCCATCACGGCGCTCCTCCTCGCCAGTGTGCCGGTGCTGTCGCTCTTCCTCCTGCTCGGCGGGATCGATCCGAGTCAGGTGATCCAGGCCGCGGTCGTGCTGCTCACGACCGCGTACGCCGCCGGCTCGCTCGGCGGGCTGGTCGCCTTGTGGCGGGAGCGGACGTTCGAGGCGCTCGCCCTCGCCACCCTGTTCCTCGTGCTTTACCTGTGTCTGTCGCAGGCGGTCGGCTTCTTCGCCCCGGCGGGGGTGCAGCCGTGGGTCGATCCGTGGGCGGCGATGACCACCGTCATTTACCCCACCCCGAACGGCGGCTGGTTCGCCCCGGCCTACGGGTACGGGCTGGTCATGTTCGTGCTGTGCGTGCTGTCGAACGCGGTGGGCATTTGGAAGCTGCGGAAGTGGAACCCGAGCGGCGAGCCGATCATTCAGCGGGAGAAGACGGCCGACGACCCGGAAGCGAACATGACCCCGGAACAGTTGGCGGAGTACCGGGCGAAGGCGCACGCCGCGCCGGGGGCCGTGCGGGGCGTGTGGGACAACCCGATCCTGTGGCGGGAAGTGAAGACCCTTGCTTACGGTCGCCGCCCGCTACTCATCAAGCTGGCGTTCGGCATCGTGCTGGCGCTGGTGCTGTACCTGGCCATCAGCCTGCTGTACCAGCCGGGCGGGAAGCCGGCCTACGCCGCCGCCTACGGCCTCGTGCCGCTGGCGGTGGTGAGCATGCTGCTCATCGCATCGCAGTCGGTCACCAGCGTCACGTCCGAGCGCGACGGCGGGGCGCTCGACGTGCTGCTCGTGACGGACATCTCCCCGCGGGAGTTCGTGTTCGGCAAGCTGCTCGGCATCCTGTGGAACACGAAGGAGTATTTCATCCCGCCGCTGCTGCTGGGCATCTTCTACGGCGTGCTGGGGGTGGAAGGGGCGATGAACCCGGAGTCGAAGTGGGGCATGGAGTTGCTCGCCCGCACCGACCCGGCCTCGGATTCGGGCAGCCGGGTGGGGGCACACTTCCTGGCGATGGGGCTGGTGTTCGGCGGGATGGTGCTACTGTTCGCCTTCGTGATGGCCCTGGGCCTGCACGTCGCGCTGCGGCTGGTGAACAGCCGCATGGCCATCGTGAACACCTTGGGCACAGTCTTCTTCCTGAGCGTCGGCACGCTCATCGCCATCTACCTGATCGTCATCAACGGCGGCAGCTTCGGCAACCAGTGGCTCAGCTTCATCGGCTTCCTCATCCTCGGCATCGGCGGGCTGTGGTGGGTGCTGACCGGCAGCAAGCCGTCGCCCGCCCTCTCCCTCGCGGCAGTCGCCTGCCCGATCGCCATGTTCTACACCGTGACGAGCGTGCTCATCGCCAAGCCGGGGTCGCAGGAGTCGGGCAGCCCGGTGCTGCCGTTCTTCGCGCTCGCCGCCGCCTTCGGGTTCACCATCTACGCGATGGTGCTGCCGCTCGTGACCGAGTTCGACGTGGCCCTCGGCCGGACCACCCAGCCGAACGAGGAGTGACCCGTCAGGGCGAACCCGGCCCGCAAGGTCCGCGGGTGCGTGGGCCTCGGCGCTCG
>JANNDF010000967.1:0-6007 GCA_031387445.1 Planctomycetia bacterium | reverse complement strand
ACCGGCATGCGGCGGCACGACTCCGGGTGACACCGGGGTTGCGCCGCCGCTTTTCGGTTTCCGATGACTCGCCCGTTGCGATACTATGGCAGCACCGCCCGAGGTGCCCCCATGTGCCGTGTCGCCGTGCCGCTGGTTCTGCTCTGGCTCTGTCCGGTCGTCACGGCCGCCCCGGTGCCGAAGAGCCTGAAGGCCAAGTCGGCGTCCCCGGACGGCACCTGGAAACTGACCGAGTTCTGGTCGAACGGGAATCAGGGCAACGCGCAGGGCATGACCCCCGTGTGGGTGCTCGAGGGCGAAGCCTTCTACGTCGGGCAGAAGAACGAAGGCAACTTCTGGCAGTTGACCATCCCCGACTCGGCCCGGCCGAGCGTCCGCCGGTTCGCCCACGGCCGCACGAACACCAGCACTTACCCGGCGATGGTCGAGGTGGAGGGCGACACGCTCAAGTTCTGCTACGGGGTCGATTCGTCCGTCGAGATCGCCGGTTGTGCCCCCGCCAAGAACGTCCACTATTACGTGTTCACCCGTCAGACCGCCGACGACCCGCCCAAATAACCCTCTCCCCCCGGTGATGCCATGTTCCGACCCGCCGCCCTCGCCGCCGTGCTGCTCGCGTCCGTTGCCGCGGCCGCCCCGGTGCCGAAAGACTTGAAGAAGAAGGACGTGTCGCTCACCGGCACCTGGGAGGTGGTGGAGTGGCACTCGAACGGGAACAAGGTGAACAGCACGGTCGCCATCAAGTGGGTGATCGACGGGCAGAACCTGACCATCGAGCGGCAGAACAAGGGCGGCGGGCTGATCGGGAAGGCGGCGAACGTGTCGTACACGCTCGTCAAGCCCGAAGGCGGGGCGGCCAGCGCACTCGACTACACCATCAACTACGCCAACGGGGTGAACCCCAGCCGCTCCATGCCGGGCGTGTTCGAGGCGGACGGCGACACGCTCAAGTTCTGCTACGCGAGTGCGGTGAACGGCGAGCGGCCGGACGAGTGCAAGGCCGCCCAGGGGACGGTGATGTATGTGTTCAAGCGGGTGGACGCCAAGTAACCCGGAGGCCCGACCGATGCGGTCTGCTCTCGCACTCCTCCTGTTCGCCGTTCCGGTGTTCGCCGCCCCGGTGCCGAAGGCGCTGAAGCAGGCTCCGGCCACGATCGAGGGCGGTTGGCGGATGCAGTCGCAGGAGACGGGCGGCCGGCAGAACCTGCCGGGCAAGGGGGACTACAACCTGTGGAAGGTGGACGGCGACACCATGACGCTGATCCGAGAGGACAACGCGGGAAAGGACGGCGTCTACCCGTGCCGCTTCACCAGCGAGACGAACACGGACGGGGTGCGGACGTTCGAGTACAAGGTGGATCAGAACGGCTACCACCGCCGCGGGGTGTGCGAACTGAACGGCGACACCCTGCGGATCGCGTTCGGCACGGACAACAAAACGCCGCCGGCGGCCGTGAAGAGCGAGCCGGGGTCGGGGGTGACGGTGTACACGTTCCAGCGGGTGACCGACTCCAAATGAGGTGCCTCATGAACCGGGTGCTGTGGTCGCTGGTGGCTCTCGTGGTGGTGCCGGTGCTGGTGGCCGCGCCGGTGCCGAAGAGCGTGAAGAAGAAGGACGACGCGACCGACATCGTCGGCCTGTGGGCGAGTACGCGGGGCGGCAACACCGGGTGGTGGTTCGCCGAGGACGGGAAGGCCGGCACGGGCAACCCGGTGCAGGTGGGGTGCAAGGCCATCTATAAGGTGGACGCCACCCAGTCGCCCAGGCACCTGGACTGGTCGCAGGACGAAGGCAAGACGTGGTACCTGGCCATCTACGAGATCGAGAACGACGTGCTGCGGATCAACTTCGGCACCAACAACACGGGCAAGCGGCCGACCGCCATCGGCCCGAACCTGGGCAGCCAGTTCGAGACCGGCATCCGCAACCCGGACTTCGACAAGAAGTAAGCGATGGTGGGGTGGCCGGCTCTCGTCGAGAGCCGGTGCCGATGTCGCTCTCGGCGAGAGCGACCCACCCTAACTCTTCCGCTTCGGTCCCCGCACCGCCGGCGCGGTCAGCGGGTCGTCCGGCCAACTGTGCTTCGGGTAGCGCGCCCGCAGTTCGCCCCGCACCCGCGGGTAAACGTTTGCCCAGAAGCTGGCCAGGTCGTCCGTCACCTGCTGAGGGCGGTGGTTCGGGGCGAGCAGGTGGAGGAGCACCTTCACCCGCCCTCCGCCCACCCGCGGCGTGTCCGTCAGCCCGAACACCTCTTGAATCCGCACCGCCAGCACCGGCGGGCGACCGGGCTGGTACTCCAGCGCGATCATGCTCCCCGTCGGCACCTCCACACGTTCCGGCGCCTCGCGGTCGATCAGTTGCAGTTGCGGGTAGCTGAATGCCCCGCGGAGGTGATCGAGCCACGGCCCGGCACGCACCGCCTCCAGGCTCCGCCGCCCGCGGCACACCTCCGGCAGCATCGCCTGCAACGCCACATCGTCGAAGATCGGCAACCCGGCGTCGGGCACCCACTCGTTCAAGCACCTCACCCGCAGGAGGAAGTTGCCGGCCGGGGAGTCGGGAGACGGTGCCGCCTTCGGCCACAGGCGAACCGCGGCGGCGGCCAGCACCCCGGCGGCGTGCGTCTCGTCGGCGAAGTGGCCTTGCGTGTCGTCGATCACCAGATCGGCGAAGCGGGTTTGCTTGCGGGCGAGCAGCTTTTCGGACTCGTCGTCGAAGAGCACTTCTTGCGCGGTGACCAACTGATCGGTCGGCAACCACTCCCGCCGCACGCCCGACGCAAGCCGCACCAGTGATTCCACACCGCCGGCGTCCACGTCCACGCACACGAACAGTTCCGGTTCGAGGACTCCCGACTGCGGGGCGAGCTTCACCCCGCGCCCCCCGACCATGCGGGCGCGGCGATCGTTCGGGCCGCGACGACGCGCGAGGCGGTCCGGGTACGCGGCGAAGATGGCCCGGAGGAGGGCGTCGTCCTGGCGAGCCGTGCCCCGTGAGGGGCCGGTTTCTTCATCCAACCGGCGGCGAGAGGGAGCGTGGGGGGCGTTGCCACCCACAACTGGCTGGCTCGGCTCGCCAAGTCGCGTCAACTGCCGCGCCACGTCCAACACCTGTTTCGCCCCGCCGGGGTGCAGTTCGCCGACCGCGAACCGTGTTCGCCCGGTGCGGTCGAACTCCTCCACGGCCTCGACGCGGTCGAGCACATCGGATTCGGTCGTCTCGCGGTGGCCGTGGAACTGCGGCGGGCCGTCTTCCCGTAGGAACGGGTCGCGGTCGGACAGGATCGCGGCGGCAACGGCCGCCCGATCCGCCACGCCGAGCGCCGATCCTTCGAGCAGCATCCGCCCGACCCGCGGGTGAACGGGCAACTCGGCCAGCCGCTTGCCGAGCGGTGACAGCGCGTTGTCAGTCAGCGCCCCGAGTAGTCGCAGCAACTCCATCGCGTGTGCCACAGCTTCCGGCTTCGGCGGGTCGAACCAGCCGAACGCGGTCGGGTCTTCGCCCGCATCCAGCAGGTGCAGCACCGACCCGCACACGTCGGCCCGGCGGATTTCCGGCTCGGTCTGCTCGGCCCGCGCGCGGTGGCCGTGTTCGTCCCACAGCCGGATACACACGCCCGGTTGCGTCCGCCCGGCGCGGCCCGCACGCTGGTCGGCGGAGGCTTTGGAAATGGTCCCCAACCGCAGGCGGTCCATCCCCACTCCCGCATCGAACTCCAAATGCCGGGCCAACCCGGAATCGACCACCGCCGTCACGCCGTCCACCGTCACGCTCGTCTCGGCGACGTTCGTGGCCAACACCACTTTGCGGCGGTCGAGCTTCCGCAACGCCCGGTCTTGCTGCTCCGGCGGCAGATCGCCGTGCAACAGCAGCAGTTCGATGCCCTGATTTTCCAGATCGGCGAGCAGGTTCGCGGTGCGGCGGATTTCGCCCATGCCGGGCAGGAAGGCGAGCACGTCGCCGGACGTTTCACGCAGCACGTCCCGCACGGCGGAGGCCACCGCATCCGGCGCACGCACATCACTCGGTCGCGGGCGGTAGCGGATGTCAACGGGGAAGCTTCGCCCCTCGCTCGTCACCACCGGAGCGTTGCTCAGGTACGTCGAGATCGGCCCGGCGTCGAGCGTGGCCGACATCACCACCACTTGCAAATCTGGCCGCACCGTCTGCCGAACCAGTCGCACCAGTGCGAGCGCGAGGTCGGCATCAATCCCCCGCTCGTGGAACTCGTCGAACACCACGCACGACACGCTTTCGAGGAACGGGTCGGCGTGCAACTCCCGCAGCAGGATGCCCGGCGTCATCACCACCACGCGCGTGTCACGCCCCGCCTTACGATCGAATCGGACGTGATAGCCGAACGTGCGGCCCAGTTCCGAACCGTGTTCGTAGGCCATCCGCCGTGCGGCGGCGCGGGCCGCCACCCGCCGCGGTTCGAGCATCACAATCCGCCCCGGCCGGTCCGCGAACGCATTCAGAATGGCCGGCGGCACACGGGTGGTCTTCCCGGCACCTGTCGGGGCACGCAGCACCACCGCCCCGGCGGCGTGGAGTTGCGTCACCAACTTGGGCAGGACGGCATCGATGGGCAGCGGCGGAAGGGGCATGGGGATAAGGTAGCCAACGGGTGACGCTCCTGGAACCGCCGGCGTCAGCCGGCCGGGTGCGCACCCAGCCCGCTCACGTGGGCGGTTCCAGATGCACCCACGGGCTGACGCCCGCGGCTCGCCGTTCAGCCCGCCTTGACGCCCCCGCCGGAACCGCGTATCTAGCGCCGGTTCCGCATCCCGTGCGAGACCGCGCCGATGACCACCCCCGCCAACGTCCCGCTGTGCGACATCCTGGGTCAGTACAAGACCCTTCAGCCGGAGATCGACGCGGCCGTGCTGCGGGTGCTCGGCTCCGGGCAGGTCATCCTCGGGCCGGAAGTGGCGGCGTTTGAACGCGAGTTGGCCGACTACTGTGGGGCGAAGTTCGGCCTCGGGTGCGGCAGCGGCACCGATGCACTGCTGCTCGCGTTGCACGGCCTCGACATCGGCCCCGGCGACGAAGTCATCCTCCCGCCGTTCACCTTCTTCGCCACCCTCGGCAGCATCCTGCGGGTGGGTGCCACGCCGGTGTTCGCCGACATCGACCCGCTCACGTTCAACATCGACCCGGCCGAGGTCGAGAAGAAGATCACGCGGAAGACGAAGGCGATCATGCCGGTGCATTTGTTCGGCCAGTGTGCCGACATGGAGCCGATTGAAGCACTCGCGTTGCAGTTCGGGCTGCACGTCATTGAAGACGCCGCCCAGTCGCACGGGGCGAGCTACGAGGGCCGCATGTGCGGCAACCTCGGCGTGGTGAGCTGCTTCAGCTTCTACCCGAGCAAGAATGTCGGCACGCTGGGCGACGCGGGGGCGGTGACGACCAGTGACGAAGCCGTGTACAAGAAGATGACGGCCTTCCGGAACCACGGCAGCGAGGTGAAGTACTTCCACAAGTACGTCGGGTGGAACGCCCGCATCGACGCCATCCACGCGGCCATCCTGCGGGTGAAGCTGCCGCACACGGAAGCGTGGGTGGCCGGACGAATGGCGGCGGCGAAGCGGTACGACGCGCTCATCGAGGAGTACCGGCTGAACGGCATCTTCCACCGCCCGCTGGTGAAGCCCTACGGCCGGCACTCGTTCAACCAGTACGTGGTGCGGGTAGCCCCGAAGGACCGCGACGCGATGGTGGCCCACCTCAAGAAAGAAGGCGTGGGCTGCGAGATCTACTATCCGCTGAGTTTGCACCAGCAGGAGTGCGTGGCGTACATGGGTTACGGCGAAGGCAGCTTCCCGCACAGCGAGGCGGCGGCGAAGGCGGTGCTGGCCCTGCCGATGTTCCCGGAGATCACGGAAGCGCAACAGCGGCGGGTGATGGACGTGTGTACCGGCTACGTGCGCCAGACCGCGAAGCTGGTGGCGTGATTCTGGAACCGCCGGCGTCAGCCGGCCGGGTGTGGTGGGAATTCCACCC
>JANNDF010000947.1:0-6669 GCA_031387445.1 Planctomycetia bacterium | reverse complement strand
CAGGGCTACTCAGAGGTTGAAGGTAGGGCCTTGAGCAGATCGATGGCGAGTTGGGGACGAGCGACCATGGTGCGGGTGGCGGCGGGCAGACTGGGGTGGTCGGTCGTGCGGAGCAGGTAGACGGCCACGTTCCTCAGGCTGGCCAACACTCGTGGGGCGTTCCCCCGCCGCACCCGACAGCGGTCCTCCCGGAACGTCTCGTCGCGGGGGTAGTGCAACCCGTTCTCGATCCCCCAGTGCTCCCGGCTCAGCCCGAGCAACCGCTCAGCGTCGGCGGTCACCCGCCCCTGACTGGTGATGCCGTACACCACCTCCACCGTCGTCACCCCCTTCTCCGTTCGCTCCCGCACCAGGCGGAACACCTGGGCCACCCCCGGCCAGTCGGTCAGGTGCTCACCCAGCCACGTGCTGATGGTGAGCGTCCGCCGCTCGGTTCGCCCGTGCCCCTTGCTCCGGGTGGTGGCCGTCCGCACGTCCGCCGCCCACGCCGCCGGCACCGCGGGGGGGAAAAGTGCCGCCCTCGGCGGCGGTGAAGGTGGCCTCCAGGTCGGCCCGCAACAGCGTCTGGTGGCCCTTGGCGTACAGCACGGAGTCCCCGCCCGAGTCGAGGACTCGCTGGGCCACATCGGGGTGGGTGAACATGGCGTCGGCCGTGATCACCCGCCCGGCGAGCGGGAGCACGCCGAGCAACCGCAAGGCCGCCTTGTGCTCGTTGGTGCTGGCCGCGACGGTCATCTGGGCGACGACGGCGGACGCCTGGGGGGCGTAAGCGGCCAGCAGGTGGACGCCGGGCAACTCCCCGTCCCGGCTGCCGCGGACCACCTTCCCGTCGAGGGCGATGTGGTCGTGCCCGTGCGGGTGGCGGTCGCCCAACCAGTCGCCGATCAGCCGATCCAGGTGGTCGGCGTCGAGGGCGGCGAACAGGTGGGCGAAGGTGTTGGCACACGGCATCTTGCCGTCGCGCAAGCCGAGGGCGTGCCCCAACTTGTGCCCGCGGAGGCGGCCGAACTGGGCGATGGCGGCCAGGCTGGTGTGCCCGGCGAGGGTGGCGACGAGGGCGAGGGCGACGAGCGACACGAGCGGGTACTGGCGGCCTTTCGCGTGTCGCGGGTCGGCCAACTCGGCGAGGCGGTCGAACAGGGATGGGGCGGGCATCCGCGGCCTCCGGTGAGACGCCCACGGGCACACCCACCTCACCCACATTCACCAACCCCATCCGGTGAGTAGCCCTGGGGCGTCTACCATCGGGTATGGACACCGACACCGACACCGATTCGACACGACCCGCCGTACTCGACCGGTTGCGGGGTTGCTATCTGGGTGACCCGACGCCCGACGCGCTGCCCGGCGGGCGGTCCGAAGCCCTCCGCCGGCTGCACGCCTACGACCCTGCCGCCTACGGTCGCACCCGCAACTCCCTCGACGCCCCGGTGTCCCGGCTGTCGCCGTACCTGCGGCACGGGATGCTCTCCGCCGTGGAGGTCCGCGATCACCTGCGGGCGACTTGTCCGAACGACCCGGCCCGGCTCGAAGAGTTCCTGCGTCAGCTCGCGTGGCGGGACTTCTTCGAGAAGGTGCTGGCGTGGCACGGCCGCGGGCTGGACGACGACCTGGAGGAACCGAAGCATGCCGTTTCCCGCTCCGCCCGCATCCCGCTCGACGTGCTGAAGGGCGACACCGGACTTCCGTGCGTCGATGGGATGCTTCACGAGCTATTCGCCGACGGCTACCTGCACAACCACGCCCGGCTCTGGTTCGCCGCGTACCTGTGCCACTTCCGCGGGGTGCGGTGGCAGGAGGGGGCGAGGCTCTTCCGCCAGCACCTGTACGACGGCGACATCGCCAGCAACTCCTGTAGCTGGCAGTGGGTGGAGGGCACCTTCGCCAGCAAGCCGTACTTCATGAACAAGCAGAACGTCGCCACGTTCAGCGGCGGCAAGTGGTGCGACACCTGCACCGCGAAGTGCCCGTTCGACGCCGACTACCCGACGCTGCAACACCGCTTGTTCGCAGGCTCGACCGCCCCGCTTGCCCAGGGGAACTCGAACGCCGAGACGCGGGCGGAACTGCCACCAACTTTACCCGCCCCCGACGACGTCGGCCCACTCCCGCCCGCCGGCGAGCTCGTGTGGGTGCATGACGCGGCCATGTCGTGGGCCGATGCGGCGCTGACGGCGAACCCGACGGCCGCGGTGGCGTTCGTGTTCGACGAGCCGGCGTTACGGGCCGAGCCGTGGGCGTATCACCGCCTCGCGTTCGTGTTCGACGGCCTCGACGACCTGTTCGCCAGCCTGCCGAACCCCACGAAATTGACGCTGGTCGGCGACCCGGCCGAACGGCTTGCTGCCCTCGCAGCTCGACTCGGGGCGACGACGATTCGCGTGTCCGAGCACCCGAACCCGTGGGTGGTGGAAACGGCCGAGCGGTTGCGGTTGAACTTCCGGGTGGTAGTTCACCCGCGACCGGTGTTCGCCGAGTACCCGCCCGAGCCGAAACGGTTCTCGCGGTACTGGGAGCAGGTGGCCCCGCAGGTGCTGGGCTACCGGCCGAAGTCTTCCAAACGGATGCATCAGTGAGCCGACCCGTCGCGGTGTGGTGGGTGAAGCGGGACGCCCGGCTGACCGACAACGCCTGCCTCGCGGAGGCGGACCGGCTGGGCCACTGCGTGCTGCCGCTGTTCTGTTTCGAGCCGTCGCTCCTCGCGGCCGACGACACGTCGGACATGCACACGCACGCCCAGGGGCAGGCGGTGACTGGACTACGAGTGGCGTTGCGAACGCAAGGTGCGGACATCGTCGTCGCTTACGGCGAGATCATCGAGAAGCTCGCCAAGCTGCACGCCCGTGTGCCGTTCACGCATTTGTTGAGTCACGAAGAAGTCGGCAACGACATCACCTTCCGCCGCGACCGGGCCGTCGCCGCGTGGTGCCGGGAGCGGGGCATCGAGTATCGCGAGTTCCCGCAGTCGAGCGTGAAGCGGGGCGGGGTGAACCGAGACCGCCTGCAACGCTGGTGGCAAAGTCGTATCGTGGAAGTGCCTCCACTGCCCCTTACGGTTATCCGTCAAGCCGACGACCTGCGACGACTGGCGGCGTCGACCGCGTTCCCGAAACTCTCCGTGTTCGCTCCGAACCGCCAGTGGCAGCCGGTGAGCGAGGCCGACGCCCACGCCACGCTGGCCGACTTCCTCACCCGCCGCGGGCGGTGGTATCGCGGCGGCATCAGCTCGCCCAACACGGCGTTCACCGCTGGCTCGCGGCTCAGCACACACCTGGCGTGGGGAACCATCACCACACGGCAGGTGTGGCACGCCGTCGCCCGCCGGCTCGCCGATCTCGACCCGGCCGACCCGCACTCGCTCCGCTGGAAGCAGAGCCTGCAAGCATTCGTCAGCCGGCTGCACTGGCGGGACCACTTCACGCAGCGGCTCGAATCCGAACCGGAGCTAGAGTTCCGAAGTGTTCACCCGTGCTACCGCGACGTGCCGTACGCGAACGACGAACGCCTGCACGCCGCATGGCGGGAGGGCCGCACCGGCTACCCGCTCGTCGACGCGGTCATGCAGTGCCTCGCCGCCACCGGGTTCGTCAACTTCCGAATGCGGGCGATGGCAGTCAGCTTCGCCTGCCACGTGCTGCACCTGGACTGGCGGCTGATCCACCCGCATCTGGCACGCGTGTTCCGCGACTACGACCCCGGCATCCACCTGAACCAGTTGCAGATGCAGGCCGGGGTGGTCGGGTGGAACGCCATCCGCGTGTACAACCCGGCCAAGCAACTGTCCGACTGGGACGCGGCTTGCCGGTTCATCAAACGCTGGCTACCGGAACTGAAGACGCTGCCCGCCGAGCGGATCGTGAGCGGCGACGAGTTGCCTGGCTACCCGCCGCCGGTGGTGCCGTTCGCCGAGCGGGCCAAGCAGATGACCGACGCCCTGTACGCCATCCGCAAGTCCGCCGGAGCGAAGGCGGCGATACCGGCGGTGTACCTCAAGCACGGGTCGGGGAAGAAGGAGCAGACGGTTCGCCCGAAGAAGCCGAAGAAGCCCGCGAACGCCTCCACGCCGTCACTGTTCGACCTGGACTGACGCCCGCAGCAGGTTGTAAGTCTGCGCGAGCACCAGCACCCCTCGGAGGGTCCAGGCCGCCGTGCGAACCCAGTTCGTCAGCACCAGGTGCCGGAGGGTCGCCGGGTCGAACCGTCGGCCGAGTCGCTCGTGAAGGGGAATCTGTACGAGCCACGTCGAGAGCCAGTTGAGGGTCAACATCCCGAACGCGAACACCAACAGCGGGAGCGACAGTCCGGGCGGGCGGGCGGCGAACAGCAGCACGCCCGTCGCCCCTTCGGTGAGCATCGACGGGGCGACGAGCCAGGTGATCAGTCGCGTGTGCCCACGCCAGTAGTCGTGAAACTGCTCGGGCCCGACGCGGGCGAACAGCGGGTAGTGGACCACCTGCACCACCCAGATGAGGCCGACGAGGAAAAGCGTTGCGGCCAAGTGGGTCAGCCACAGGAGAGCGGGCACGGCGTCAGGCACGGGGGGAAGCCTCCGGCCCGCACACCGCCCGCCGGGTCGCTGCGTGGCGGTGCTCGAACATGGCGGTCAGCTTCTTCCGCACCAGCCCGCCGCCGAGCACCCGCCCAAACCAGCCAAACGGCAGGGCGTACTCCACGTCGTCGCGGAGTATCGTCCCGCCGTCGCCGTCGGCCTGGAAGCGGTGGGTGTGGTGCCAGTGCTCGAACGGGCCGGACTCCTGCCGGTCGGCGAACAGCCGCGGCGGGTCGTACTCGGTGTGGACGGCCACCCAGGTGAGCGGCAGGCCGAGCAGCGAGCCGCGGAGCACCACCCGCGTGCCGGGTTGCAGGGAAACGGGCGGCACCAGCACCTTCAGAGGTTCGCCGGGCGGGGTCAGTTTTTCGAGGGCGTCGGCCGTCTCGTGGAAGCGGTACACGTCGGCGGGGCTGGCCGGGATACGGCTCTCCTTCACGAACGTCTGCACGGCCAGCCCGCTCGGGTCGCCGAGTCGCCGGTACACGAAGGCGTCCCACAGGATGAGGGCGAACGGGAGCCACCAGATGAGGTCGTTCGTCAGGATGGTCAGGCCGAAGGCCGGTGGGAACACCCCGCGGGCGACGGCGACGGCGAACCCGACCGGGCCGAACAGTTTGCCGAGCAGGCCGACGAGTACGATCGGCCAGTGCCGCCGCGGGTCGGCCGCGGCCAACCAGTAGCCGACGCCGTACACGCCGACGATCATGCCCACGCACTGCCAGATCTCGGGGTAGTTCAACCGCGGGATGCCGCACAGGTCGAACAGCAGGTGCGGGAAGGTGATGGTGACCGCCCCCCACACGAGGTTGTACACCCCGGCGGCGCGGAGCCAGGTGGTGGCCCAGGTGGGGGTGGTGGTCGGGTCGTGTGTCGCGGGCATAGGGGGCCAGTCGTGGAAGCAGAGGATCCATGGTAGGCTGATCGCGGCAATGGAATCCGGACCCGCCGGCGGGCAATCATCAGAGTACCCCACCCGGACCTCGTGCACGATGCCCACCGCCGCACTGATTTACCCGCACCAGTTGTTCGCCCGGCACCCGGCCGTCGCCCAGGCCGACGTGGTGTTCCTCGTCGAAGACCCGCTCTTCTTCCGCCAGTTCGCCTTCCACAAGCAGAAGCTGATGCTGCACCGGGCGACCATGAAGCGGTACGCGGCCGAGGTGCTCCCGAAAGCCAAGTACGTTGCCGCCCACCAGCTCGAACAAACCGGCGACGCGGTCGCCCAGGTGAAGAAGGCGAAGTGCAACGCCGTGCGAGTGGTCGACCCGACCGACGACTGGCTGCTCCGGCGGCTGACCGCCGCGTGTGCCGCCGCACGGGTGAAGTTGCCCGTGCTCGACGACCCGCACTTCCTCACGCCCGAATCCGAAATCACCGCGTTCACCACCGGCAAGGCGAAGCTGTTCTTCACCGACTTCTACATCCGCCAGCGGAAGCGGCTGAAGGTGCTGCTGACCCCGGACGGCAAGCCGGTCGGCGGGAAGTGGAGTTTCGACGCCGACAACCGCAAGAAGCTGCCCGCCACCGTCCTGCCCCCGGCCCCGGCTGTGCCGCCGGAGAACGAGTTCGTCCGCGAGGCCCGCGAGTACGTGCGGGCGAACTTCCCGGAGGCCCCCGGCTCGGACGCCTCGTTCGCTTATCCGACTTCAGCGGCGGAAGCGCGGGCGTGGCTGGCCGACTTCCTCGAACACCGCCTCGCCGACTTCGGACAGTACGAGGACGCCCTCTCCGCCCGCGAGCGGGTGCTGTTTCACTCCGTCCTCACCCCGGCCCTAAACGTCGGCCTGCTGTCCCCGACGGAAGTGGCGGACGCGGCCCTGGCCCACGCCGAGCGGGTGCCGCTCAACTCGCTCGAAGGGTTCGTCCGGCAGGTGATCGGCTGGCGGGAGTTCGTGCGGCTGGTGTACCGCGTACGCGGGCGGGAGCAGCGCACGCGGAACTACTGGAATTACACCCGGCCGCTCCCCGCGGCGTTCTACACCGGCACCACGGGCATCACGCCCGTCGATCACGTCATCCGCGGGGTGCTCGACACGGCGTACTGCCACCACATCGAGCGGCTGATGATCCTGGGCAACTTCATGCTCCTGTGCGACCTGCACCCGGACGCCGTGTAC
>JANNDF010000830.1:0-2566 GCA_031387445.1 Planctomycetia bacterium | reverse complement strand
ACCAGCCCGCTCACGCGGGCCGCTCGCCGAGTTACGGCACCACGTATTCGACCGCGTGCGCTTCCGCCTCAGTCGGCACGTCCAGTTTGGAGAACATCCTCTCCCACGCCGATTCGGGCACCACCTTCGCCCGCTCGCGGTTCTGCCGGCGGATGACCGGGATCGGCGGTTCAATGTACACAATCCGCAAGCGGGCCTTGTACCCGGCGGCCAGGTCGATCAGCTTGCCGCGGATCATGCGGGAAATGCTCGTGGCATTCCACACGAACCCCTGCCCGCGGCGGAGGTGTTCCCGCGCCCGCTCGTAGGCGAGCGCGATCACCCCCGCCTGATCGTCGGTCGGGGTCACGTCCAGTTCGTCGCGGATGTCGTCGAGCGACACCACCGGCGTGTCGGGGCGGTGTTTCGCAATCCACGAACTCTTCCCGCTCCCCGGCAGCCCGCACATCATCGTCACTTCGCACACCGTATCGTCGAACAGGTGCAGGGTGGGGTGGGCCGTCTCGGTGCGGAAGTACTCGAACCGCGTGTGGGCGTTCGGGAACGCGAACGGCGAGTCCCAGCAGCCGACCTCGCGGCAGAACTCGGGGAACATCTGAATGCGGGCGAGCGTGTCTTGCTCGATGGTGCAGACCCGCCCGCGGTGGTCGGCCTCGGCGAAGATCGCCAGCAGGTCGCAGCGGCAGGCCACCCGCGCGCGGAGGACCGCCCGCGGCGGGTCGGGCTTGTCCACATACGTCACCGGCAGGCCGTGCCACCGTACCAGCCCGCAGACTTCTTCCCGCACGCGGAAGGGCGTGCCGTGCGGGCCGAAGTGTGGGTCATCGGTAAGCAGGCGGCGGGCTTTGTAAACCCCGCGGACGGCGTGGCCGGGCGAGCGGATGCGGCCGTTTTCTTCGCGGGTGGTGTCCGGCTTGCAGATGTCGTGCAGCAGCCCGACGGCGAACAGGATGCTCCGCTCCTCGTCGGGCAACTGTCGAAACGCGGGCAACGCTGCCAGTTCCCGGAGCACCATTTGCACGTGCGTCCACACGTTGCCTTCGGCGTGAAACGCGGGGTCTTGCGGGCAGTCGGCCAGCGGGCCGAGCCACGGGAACGTCCGCAGCAGGTCGTCCGAATCGACCGTCCAGTGCGGCGGGGTTGGGCAACCGGGACAGTTCCAGGGTTCGACCATGACGTCACCACGGGGGCGGGTTGTGCAGAATCCTGACACACTGACAGGCCGAATGTTCAGTCGGCGAGAGTGTTCGGATTCCAACGGCATCGCGCACCCGGCCGTTGTACAATCCGATGACTGCTCGGTTCGTCCCCTCCCCGATTCCGGAGACACGCAATGCCCGCCTCGCGTTGGCCCGTGCTCGCCGCGGCCGCCCTGTTCGCCCTGGCCCCACTCTCTTTCGCCCAGGCGCCGAAGGTGGAGAGCGAGTCGATTCAGTTCGAGTCGGCCGACGGGGTGCAACTGCAAGGCACCATTTACAAGGCGATCATGACCGGCACGGACAAGATCGTGTCGGCCAAGGCCGAGGGGGATGCGCCGGTGGTGATCATGCTCCACCCGTTCCTGGGCGACCCGAACGCGAAGGAGTGGGACGGGCTGGCGGTGGTGCTCGCCTCCCGCGGGTTCCACGTGCTGCGGTTCGACTTCCGCGGGCACGGTAAGAGCACGGTCATCTCCAAGAACTTCTGGGACTCGCAACTGTACCCGGAGAACACGAAGGTGTTCAACGTGCTGGCCCGAACCAAGCCGCTGGCGCAGAAGTTGGAGAACGCCCAACTGAAGAACGAGAAGGGGTACTGGCCGGTGATGGTGAACGACATCCTGGCGGCGCGGGTGGCGGTGGACAAGATGAACGACAACAGCAAGTTGAACGCGGCCAGCGTGTACCTGATCGCCGTCGGCGACGCCGCCCCCCTGGCCATGATGTACATGGCGGCCGAGTGGACCCGCCCGCAAAAGCCGACCGAGGCGCAGGCCAAGTTCATCCGCACGCTCCCCCTGCTCAACGTCGAGCCGCGGGAGTCGGCCGGCAAGGACATCGCCGCTGCCGTCTTCGTCGCCCCCGCTTACCCGACGTCGATCACCGAGCGGAACGTCACCAACTGGGTGAAGACGTTCCCGGACATGCGGGACTCGAACGCCATCCTGTGCATCCACGGGGACGGCGACGCCGCCGGCAAGAAGTTCAGCAACACCCTGGTGGACGACATCCTCATTGCCAACCCGAAGCCGGGGGCGAAAGTGAACAAGCTGAACTTCACCCTCGCCCGCCCGATCAAGAGTTCCAAGCTGACCGGCGTAGACCTACTCAACCCGACGAAGTCGCCCGACACCGAGAAGCAAATTCTGGACTACCTGACGGCGGTGGAAAAGGACCGCAAGAACGTGACGAAGGTGGTCAACCGCAACTACAACGACGCCCCGTACATGTCCCCGCAGACCCCCACCTTCCCCGGCCTGGTGGTGCGGTAAGGGGTGGAGAAAACCACCAAGGTCGCGGGGTGTGGTGTGAACAGAGGCCCGACCGAGAGGGGGGCGCCGGAGGCCTCCGGTGCCCCCCTCTCGGTC
>JANNDF010000706.1:0-2578 GCA_031387445.1 Planctomycetia bacterium | reverse complement strand
CAGCCCGGTGTCGGCGTCGGTCACCGCGTTGGTGTCGGCGGACAGACCCCGCTTCAGCTTGTCCAGGAGGTCGCGGGGGGGGGGCGTTGGAAGGGGTGACGGGTTGAGCGTCTCACTGACGCCATCGGTCGCCCGGAGGGCCCCTTCCACCGCGTCGAACAGCAGCCGGCTCGTCTGCCGCTCGGTGAGCGCCTGGCGGAGCAACTCGGCGGCGATGTCGGACGTGGCGGCCACCAACTTCTTGTCGGCGTCGGTGAACGCCGCTTTGTCGAACAATTCCAACACCACCTGAGACGCCCCGCCGACTGGCAGGGCCACCGCCAGGACCGACGTGCGATTCTGCTCGAACGGCATCAGTTCCATCCCGCCCAGGCCGTCGGGGGAGAAGTCGGTCATCACGCTCGGCTCTTGCAGGCTGACCAGACACGAGGCGAGCGACCGCGCGAACGCGACCCCGCCGAGGTCGAGCTTCGTGCCGTCCGCGCCGTATGCGGCCATCGCCTCCGGGCCGTCGGCGGGGGCGTGCCGCACCACCAGGGCACCGTCGGCCGCGCCGGTCGTTAACAACAGGAAGGCGAACAGGGAATGTACGGCGGCAGGCAGCGGCACCGGGTCGTTCAGGGCGGCCGACCCGCGCACGAGCGGGAGGATTTTCTCCACCGCGTCGCGGAACTCGGCGAGTGTGCGGTTCAGCTCGCGCTGCCGCTTGAGCGGGATCACGCGATCCAGTTGCCGCCGCACCGCCGCCAGGAACGTCTCACGGTTCAGGTCTTGGTTTTTGTCCAGGTAGTCCCGCACACCCATTCGCAAGGCATCAAGTGGGGTGGCCTGGTTTGCAAACCCGGTGACGAGAATGGCGACGATGTCCGGCTGGAAATCGACGAGGTCTTCGAGCAGTCGTAAGCCGTCCGACCCGCTGCCCAGGTTCCAGTCGAGGACTGCCAGATCGATCTCGTGTTCGTTGGCGATGAGCAGGGCGGCTTCGGCGTCGGCGGCGGCGAACACCCGCACGTTCGGCAGGCCGGTCAGCCAGTCGTGGAAAGTGCGGCGGACGCCGTCTTCGTCGTCCACGATGAGCACGGTTTCGTTCATACAGTGCCATGATACGCGGCGAGGGCGTCGGCGAAGCGACCGCCGAGCAGCAGGACGGCGGAACGGAGCTGGTCGAGGTCATCACCGGGGCGGAGGGCGTCGGCGTGATCGAGGTGGGAGAGCGATTCGGAGGTGCGCAGTTCGGCCACGAACCGGCGGGCGAGAACGACGTGCCCCTCGCGGGCGGCTTCCACCGCCGCGAGCAGCGACAGGTCGGCCTTACACCGCCTACAGGTGTCAGCGGTGTTCGAAGCTTTACAGCACGGGCAGGTGAGGGTCACGCGGCCTCCGAGAAGTCGCTTCCATTCGAGTCAGGCATTAAGTAGTCTACATACACCCGCCGGCGTCCTCTTCTCCCGAGTTGCTCCGCCGATGAAGCACGCTGTCGCACTCGCTTTCGCTGCCCTCGTCGTCTCCCCGTTGTTCGCGGCCGATCCGCCCAAGCCCGGTGTGCCCGCCGACCACGCGGCAGCGATGGCCGCCAGTCAGGTGGTGTTCAAGGACACCGTCCGCCAGTTCGTCGTCAAGAACTGCCTGGAGTGCCACGGCGGGGAGAAGACGAAGAGCGGGTTCAACATGGTGTCCCGCGAGAAGATGCTGGAAGGTGGCGATCGCGGGCCGGCGGTGGTGCCGGGCAAGGGGAAGGAGAGTCGGCTGGTGAGGCTGGTGGCCCGCACCGAAGAGCCGCACATGCCTCCGGGGAAAGACGCGAAGGCCGTCTCGAAAGAGATGGTGGACACGCTGACCAAGTGGATCGACCTGGGGGCCGCGTTCGACAAGCCGCTGAAGGAGGTGGCCGACACTGGCAAGAAGCCGATGGTGGTGTCGGACAAGGACAAACAGTATTGGGCGTACCGCACGCTCAATACGACCGCCCCGCCGGCCGTGCAGAACAAGGAGTGGGCGAGGAACCCGGTCGATGCGTTCGTGCTGGCGAAGCTGGAAGCGGCCAAACTCACCCCCGCCGCTGACGCCGACAAGCGGACACTGATTCGCCGCGTGACGTTCGACCTGACCGGCCTGCCGCCGACGGTCGATGAAGTGCAGAAGTTCCTCGACGACAAGGACGCGAATGCCTTCGAGAAGGTAGTGGACCGACTGTTGGCCTCCGACGCCTACGGCGAGCGGTGGGGGCGTCACTGGCTCGACCCGGCACGGTATGCGGAGAGCCACGGGTTCGAACACGACTACTTCCGCCCGCACGCCTACCACTACCGCGACTTCGTGATTCGGGCGCTGAACGCCGACATGCCCTACGACCAGTTCGTGAAGTGGCAGCTCGCCGGCGACGAACTGGCCCCGACCGACCCGCAAGCGCTCGCCGCCACCGGCTTCCTCGGAGCCGGCGTGTTCCCCACGCAGATCACCAACCGCGAAGCCGAGCGCATCCGCTACGACTCGATGGACGACATGCTCTCCACCACCGGTCACACGTTCCTGGCGCTCACGGTGGGGTGTGCCCGCTGTCACGACCACAAGTACGACC
>JANNDF010000798.1:0-1326 GCA_031387445.1 Planctomycetia bacterium | reverse complement strand
GGAGTTGCCCGCCGGATCGCAGCCAATTGCCCAGGCCTACGCCGGCCACCAGTTCGGCGGGTTCACCATGCTCGGCGACGGGCGGGCCATCCTGCTCGGCGAGCACCGAACGCCGGCAGACACACTCGTTGACATCCAGTTCAAGGGGCCGGGGCCGACGCCGTACTCCCGCCGCGGCGACGGCCGCGCCGCGCTCGGCCCGATGCTCCGCGAGTACGTCATCAGCGAGGCGATGGCGGGCCTCGGCATCCCCACCACCCGCAGCTTGGCGGTCGTGCTCACCGGCGAGCAGGTGTTCCGCTCGCAAGTGCAGCGCGGGGCGGTGCTCACCCGCACCGCGGCCAGCCATTTACGGGTGGGCACGTTCCAGTACGCCGCCGCCCGCCGCGACGACCCAACCCTACGGGCACTCGCCGACTACGCCATCGCCCGGCACGACCCCGAACTGACCGACGCCCCCAACAAGTACATCGCCTTCTTCCGGGCCGTGGCCGACCGGCAGGCACTACTCCTCGCGAAATGGATGCACGTCGGCTTCATTCACGGGGTGATGAACACCGACAACATGGCCATCTCCGGCGAGACGATCGACTACGGGCCGTGCGCGTTCATGAACGCCTACGACCCGGCAACGGTGTTCAGCTCCATCGACAGCGGCGGGCGGTACGCCTACGGAAACCAGCCGGGCATAGCCCAGTGGAACCTGGCCCGGCTGGCCGAGTCACTGCTCACGCTGATCGACACGGACGAAGAGAAGGCCGTAGCCGCGGCGATGGAGGTGTTGAACGCCTTCCCGGCGACCTACGAGCGGTACTGGCTCGCGGGGATGCGGCGGAAACTGGGCCTCCAAACGGAAGAAGCCGACGACGCCGAACTGGTGAAGGGGTTGCTCGACTGGATGCTCGCGGCGAAGGCCGACTTCACCAACACGTTCCGCGACCTGGGTTCGCGCGAGTTGCTGAGCGGTGAAAGCGACCAGGGCGAAGCATTCACAGAGTGGCACGCCCGCTGGCGGGAACGGCTGGCTCGCGAAGGTTCGTGGGAAGCAGCGTTCGCACGAATGAATGCGGTGAACCCGGCGTACATCGCCCGCAACCATCGGGTGGAGGAGGCGCTGTCCGCGGCCGACCACGACGACCTCGCCCCGCTGCACGCCCTGCTGGCGGTGCTGGCCGCGCCGTTCACCGTTAAAGCCGAGTGGGCGAAGTACACCCTGCCGCCGCCCGACGACCGCGTCTACCAGACCTTCTGCGGCACGTGCCCGCATCAGCGGCCCGACCGGGAGGGAGGGCGCCAGAAGCTTCTGGCGCCCTCCCTCACAGTCGG
>JANNDF010000735.1:0-1734 GCA_031387445.1 Planctomycetia bacterium | reverse complement strand
ACGCGCTCGCCTCCGGCTCGCGGCTACAAAGCTCGCCCAACACATTCCCCAAGCCGGTCACGTAGACCTCGCGCATCGACTTGCCGGCGGTGCGGTCCAACCCGACGGCGTAGAGCACGGTGTCCGTCTGCGGCAGTCCTTTCAACGACTCCGGGTTCAGCACGTCCCCCACAATCGGCTCAATGCCGTGCGTTCGCAGTTCGTCCGCCCGGTTGCGGGTGAGGGCGTAAACCTTCCGCCCCGCCGCACGCCACGCCTTCGCCGCCCGCAACCCGAGATAGCCACAACCGATGACGAGTACCGACACTGCATCGCCTCCGAAAGACGCTCCTGTTCTCAACGTATAATTTCCCACACGCACACCGGACGTGCGTTCCTCTCCCTCCTCTCTCTCCCAGAGGTGTCAGTCCATGTCCACCAACCCCCCTGAACACCCCTCCGACCCGTTCGAGCAGTCGGTGGTGTACCGCATGGCTCGCAACCAGTTGCGGGACGCCGCCAAGTACATCGACGGCATCGACCCCGGCATCATCACCCGGCTGGAGGTGCCCAAGCGGAGCATGATCGTGAGCGTGCCCGTCCGCATGGACGACGAGAGCACGCGGATGTTCACCGGCTACCGGGTGCAGCACTCGCTCACCAGCGGGGCGAGTAAGGGCGGGCTGCGGTACGCCAAGAACGTGGACCTGGGCGAAGTGGCGGCACTGGCCATGTGGATGAGTTGGAAGTGCGGCATCATGGGCCTGCCGTACAGCGGGGCGAAGGGCGGCATCGCCGTGGACACGGCCGCCATCTCCGCCGGCGAGAAACAACGGCTCACGAGGCGGTTCACGGAAGAAGTCCTGAGCATCATCGGCCCGCGGATCGACGTGATGGCCCCGGACGTGGGCACCGACGAGCAGACCATGGCCTGGATTTACGACACGTACAGCATGAAGGTGGGGTACGCCTGCCCCGAAATCGTGACCGGCAAGCCGGTGGAGCTGGGCGGGTGCGTGGGCCGACGCGAGGCCACCGGCCGCGGGGTAGTGTACTGCATCGAGATGGCGGCGGAGGATCACAAGTTGCCGCTGGCCGGGGCGACGGCCGTGGTGCAGGGGTACGGGAACGTGGGCAGTGTGGCGTGCGACGAGTTGCACAAGCGGGGGGTGAAGGTGGTCGGCGTGGGGGACCGTTACGCCGCCATCCACAACCCCCGCGGCCTCGACATTCCCGCCCTGCACAAGTACGTGTACGAGAACCGCGACAACCCCCTGAAGACGGTGGAAGGCTTCCCCGGCGCGGAGAGGTTCCCGACCGACGACCTGCTGGCCCTCAAGTGCGACCTGCTCATCCCCGCCGCGATGGAGCGGGTGATCACCGAGGAGGTGGCGAAGAAGTTGAGTTGCCGCATCATCGCCGAGGGGGCGAACGGCCCGACCACCATGAAGGCGGACGCGGTGCTGAACGAGAAGGGCATCTTCGTCATCCCCGACGTGCTGTGCAACGCCGGCGGGGTGACGGTGTCCTACTTCGAGTGGGTGCAGGACCTGGCGCAGTTCATGTGGGACGAGGACCGGGTGAACTCGGAACTGCGCAAGCAGATGGCGCGGGCGTACAAGCGGGTGAAGGCGAAGGCGGCCGAACGGAACATCCCGATGCGGACGGCGGCGCTGGTGCTCGGGGTGGAGAAGGTGGCCCGCGAGAAGGCCATGCGTGGGCTGTACCCGTAACAGAGTGTCGAGTTGATCGGAG
>JANNDF010000648.1:0-22636 GCA_031387445.1 Planctomycetia bacterium | reverse complement strand
CCGCGGATGTACACCCGGTTCGGCGGGGCGTAGGGGTCCACCACCATGATCGGCGGGGGCGGCGGGGCCATGTACACCGGCTCGTGGATCACCTCCCGCACCACCACCGTCTTCGGCGGGGGCGTGTTCACCACCACCGTGCCGCTACTGTTCTGCATGGCGGCGATAACCCGCGGCGACACGTTGTTCGCCTTCAGCGTGTTCAGGTCGTCCACGCTCAGGCGGAACGTCATCCGGTTGTTCTTCATGTGGTTCAGGATGACCGTCTCGTCCTGCCCCTTCTGGGTCAAGTCGATGATCTCGCTGACCCGTCCCGGCTGGCCGTCGCGGTACGCCTGCTCGGCGGTCGCCTGTCGCACGCCTTCAATCCGCTCCTCTTTGCGGTCGGCATCCCGGCCGATCAGGTTGCCGCCCAACCCGCCGGCGACCGCGCCGATCACGGCTCCCGTCTTCGGGTTGCCGGTGGCGTTGCCGATCAGCGCCCCGGCCACCGACCCGATGCCCGCCCCGGCGAGCGTACCCCGCTCGGTGTTGTTCATGGTCGAGCAACCTGTCGCCAGCAGGCCGGCGGCCCCCACCGCCAGCACCGCCGCCCGCGTCATCCATGTCTTCAGCATGACAGCACTCCCCCAACGTGAGCGGCGGACAATGCCGCCGAACGGTCGCTTTGTCAATGGGGCCGGTGGCGGAAGTTGCGCGGAAATCCGCTCACCACCCCTTCCGGTGTTTCCCGGATGAGCGATATATTCCCTCCACCCACACGCCCCACCGGAACATCGCATCATGCCCGACCTGGAACCGTATACCCTGTATTTCCTCGGCGCCGGCGTCACCTTCCTGATCCTCGGCCTCATCTGGCTGCTGGTGGTGGCGTTCAAGACCGGGTTCATCAAGAAGGCCCTGCTGCCGGTGCTGGTGGTCCTGCTCGGGGCGGCGGTCGCACTGTTCGTGCCGGTGTCCACCAAACTGTTCCCCAAGCCGATCCAGACGACCGGCGTGACGGAGAAGAAGACGGACGCCCAGGGTAACGTCGAGGAGCGACTGACGCTCACCGGGGCGAAGCGGGAGGAGTACGCCAAACTGAAGGCGGCCAAGTACGCCGTCGTGCAGTGGGCGAACACAGACGTGACCGACGACGACGCGGCGGCGCTGGCCGAGCAGACGGAGATGCGGGAGTTGGACCTGAGCAACAGCCAGGTGACGGACGCGACCCTCGAAAAGCTTGCCAAGATGCCGAAGCTCACCAAACTGTTCGCCTCCAAGACCAAGATGACCGCCGACGGGGTGAAGAAGAACGTCCTCGACAACTCCGACTGCAAGCTGGCCGAGATCGACTTCCGAGGGCTGACCCCGCCGCTGAAGTCGGCCGACCTCCGCGCGTGGAAAGAGAAGGACAAAGACGTCCGCAAGTTCAACAACTGACCCCCACACACCCCACGAGTGCCTGCCCATGTCACTGACCGAAGACGCGTACGGCGACAAGGCCAACGCCAGCTATTTGGCCGACTGTGCCGACTACGCCTACCTGCCCCAAGACAAGGGCGGGCCGGGCTACCAGAACGACCTCGGACTCACGGCCAAGCTGATCAGTGTGGACAACACCCAGGCGTATGTGGCCCACGACGACAACAACGTGGTGGTGGCCTTCCGCGGGAGCGAGGGGCCGGTCACGCTCGACGGGCTGAAAGACTGGTTCCTGACGAACGCCGACAACCTGCTCATCCAGCCGACCGGCCCGCTGTCCACCGAGTTCCTGGCGGCCGGGGTGGGTGCCCGCTGGCACCAGGGGTTCGTGAACGCCATCGGCGAGATCTGGGAGCCGCTGTACGCCGAGGTGACGGCGGTGCAGAAGGAGAAGGAGCGGTGCTTCTGGATCACCGGGCACAGCCTGGGCGGGGCACTGGCGATGATGGCCTCGTGGCTGTTCTTCCGCAAGACGATGATGCCGCACCAGGTCTACACGTTCGGCGCGCCGATGGTGGGCAACAAGATCGTGGCCGACGCGTTCGACCGCGAGTACGCCGGCAAGCTGTTCCGGTACGCCAACGGCCCGGACCCGGTGCCCCTGCTGCCGATGATGAGCATGGCGGCGAACGAGTTCGTCCACGCCGGCAAGGTGATGCCGGAGGGCCAGGGCGATCCGACCGCCACCCTGGTCAGCTACCTGGCCGAGGCCGCCGGCGGGCTGGTGCAGGGGGTGCTGTCGATGGACATCAAGGAGAAGGTGTGGGGGGCGATCATGGCCCGTGCGAACGCCCACCTGCTGCCCGACTACCGCAAGCTGATCGGCTGATGCCCCGCCCGTGGTGGGCGTTCTGGCACGAGCGCCGTACACCATCGCCACCCCACCGCACCCGCGGTATCACCCTCCCCTGCACGGAGCGAAGGAATGAGCATGTTCATCGGCGAAGGTCTGGTCGGCGACGGCAACGAGATCGCCCACATCGACTTGCTCATCGGCGACAAGGCCGGGCCGGTCGGCGTCGCCTTCGCCAACGCCCTGGCCAACCAGAGCCACGGGCACTCGAACCTGCTGGCGGTCATCACCCCCAACCTGATCTGCAAGCCGGCCACGGTGATGATCACCAAAGTGACCATCAAGGGGGCGAAGCAGGCGGTGCAGATGTTCGGACCGGCCCAAGAGGCGGTCGCCCGGGCGGTGGTGGACAGCGTGGCCGAGGGGGTCATCCCGAAGGACAAGGCGGACGACTACGTGATCGTGTGCGGGGTGTTCATCCACTGGGACGCGGCCGACGACAAGAAGATCTACCAGTACAATTACGAGGCCACCAAGCTGGCCATCAAGCACGCCATGACCGGCGAGCCGAAGATCGACGACATCATCAAGCGGAAGGAAGAGCGGCACCCGTTCGGGGCCAAGTAGAGTGCGGAATGCGGAGCGCGGAGTGCGGAGTGAAATCCGCCTCCGCGGTTCCGTTTCGGGCCTCTCGCAACTCGGTCCCGCTCGCCACTTCACTCCGCGTTCCGGGTTGAGCCATGTCCGACAAGCAATCGATTCTGATCCAACTGGACACCGACTCACACCCCAGCGTGTTCGACCGGGTGGTGGCAGTGGACTCCGGCGTGCAGCACCTGTTCAGCTACGGCGGGGTGACGCCCGACGCGGTCATGCCGCTCGTCCACGGGTGCATTTTCACCCGCGGGCCGAAGGACCTAGGGAAGACGGCCATTTTCATCGGCGGGTCGGACGTGACGGCGGGCGAGAACGTGCTGGCCGAAGTGCGGAAACACCTGCTGCCCATGTTCGGGCTGAGCGTGTCGGTCATGCTCGACAGCAACGGGGCGAACACCACCGCCGTCGCCGCGGTCATCGCCGCCGGCCGACACATGGACCTCAAGACAGCGAAATCGCTGGTTCTCGGTGGGACGGGGCCGGTCGGTCAGCGGGTCGCCCGGCTGCTCGCCGCTGCCGGCGGGCACGTCCGCATCGGCAGCCGCAGCCGTGACAAGGCCGAGGTGGTTGCCGCCGCCATTCGAAAGGTGGTGCCGACTGCGAACGTGGAGGCGGTGGCGTCGTCCAGTGGTGCCGACGCGCCGACCGCGCTCGACGGCCGCGAACTGGTGGTCGCCGCCGGTGCGCCGGGAGCGATGATGATGCCGCAGAAGTACCGCACGGCCTGCAAATCGCTGCTGGTGGCTATCGACCTGAACGGCGTGCCGCCGGCCGGCATCGAAGGGGTTGAGTTGAACGACAAGGCGGTCAACCGGCAGGACTGCATCTGTTACGGGGCACTCGGCGTCGGCGGGACGAAGATGAAGGTCCACAAGGCGTCGATCACCGCCCTGTTCACCAAGAACGACCAGGTGTTCGACATCGACCAGATTTACCAGCTCGGCAAGTCACTCGGGTTGTGACACCAGGGCGAGCGGCGGCCGCTCGCCGAGATCAGCCTGCGCTCACTTCTTCGCCAGCAGTCCGCGGTCCTTCATCCACGCAACCAGTTCCTCCGGCCACTTCGACGGCGGGTTCAGCTTCTGCCCCAGGCCGACGCCGTGCGGCCCCTTCTCCTCCACGTACAGCTTGCAGCCTTCCACCTTCGCCTTCACGAGCGCCTCGTAGAACAGTTCACTGTTCTTGATCAGCACCGCCTTGTCCTCCTTCGTATGGAACAGGAACGTCGGCGGGGTGTCCTTCGTGACCTGCTCGTCGTTCGAGTACAACTCAACCAACTTCGCGTCCGGCGTCTTGCCCAGCAGGTTGCTCTTCGACCCGCCGTGCGTCACGCCCTCCTCCATGCTGATGACCGGGTACGCCAGGATGGCGAAGTCGGGTCGGCAGCTCTGCTTGTCAATCGGGTCGGCCGCGTCGGCCTTGCCGCCGTCGAAGTGCGTGGCCGCGGTGCTGGCCAGGTGCCCGCCCGCCGAAAACCCCCACACGCCGACCTTCTTCGCGTCCACGCCCCAGTCTTTCGCCTTCGACCGAACGGTGCGAATCGCCCGCTGAACGTCGTGCATCGGACCGGGTTCGAGCGGCGGGGTGATCTTCGATTCGCCGGCGGTGCGATACTTCAGCACCGCGGCGTGAACCCCGCGGGCGTTCAGCCACTCGACGATCTGCTTGCCCTCGTGGTCGGTCGCACGGCCGCTGTACCCGCCGCCAGGGCACACCACCACCGCCGTGCCGGTGGCCTTGTCGGCCGGGGCCGGGTGGAAGGTGAGCGTCGGGATGTTCTTGGCGTCGCTGCTCGTCGGGCCGGGGATCTTGTCGCCCCACAAGGGCATGTCAGTCGGGTCGGCGGCGAGTAACACCGACAGGAGGAGCGGGGTGAACGGCATGGGTGCCTCGGAACGGGAGAAGAAGGCGGGTGGGACCAGGAGGAATGTACGCGAAGCGGGCGACCGTGACTCTGGCAGTTTGAACGGACTCCCGACCGCGGGTAGAGTGTCGGAAGAATCTTCGCGGCACCACGGGTTCCGTCATGCTCCGTTTACCGCTGCTAGTCGCGTGCTTGGTCGCCGTTCCGGTGGTTGCCGCCGAGCCGACCATCGCCGACGTGAAGCACACCCCTGCGACGCCGAAGCCGGACGACACCGTGACAGTGACGGCCCGCGTGACGGGGGCGGGCAAGGTGACGCTCAAGTTGCAAGCGGTCGCACCGGGCAAGTACGTCCGCAAAGCGGACGCCGAGTACGAGAAGGACTGGACCGACCTGCCGATGCACGACGACGGCAAGGACGGCGACGAGAAGGCCGACGACGGCGTGTACAGCGTCCGCGTGACGAAGGAATATCAGAAGCACCGCTGGCTGCTGCGATTTCGGGTCGTCGCCACCGGCGACGGCACCAAACCCGTGGTCGCCCCGCCTGCCACCGACCTCAGCCCCAACTTCGCCTGGTGGTGCGACGGCGGCCCGGCCGCGTGGACCGGCGCCCGCGAGCCGGGCAAGGCGAAGGCGGTGACATACTCGGCCGACTTCCTCGGCACCCTGCAATCGCTCACCCTGCTGGCGAAGGCCGACGACGTGGCCAAGAGCCAGTGGGACCCGAAGTTCCACAAGCAGCGGCAGGAAGGCACCATCGTCTACCGCGGGGTGGTGTACGACCACATCAAGTACAGCAACCGCGGGCAGGGCAGCGCGCACATCTTCGGCAAGAACAAGTGGGCGTTGAAGTTGAACGGCTCGCAGCGGATGCCGTTCGTCGATCACGACGGCGTCCCCTTCCCCGTCCCAGTGGACGGCCTCGACCTGAACCCCGGCGGCAGCACGCCCTACCTGCCGATCCTCCGCGGCATCGCCGGGCTGGACGAGGTGATGTCGATGCGGGCGTACCGGCTAGCTGGCGTGCCCAGCCCGCCTGTGACCTGGATTCAGTGGCGAGTGGTGACGGACGCCGCCGAGGTGAACCCGAAGGACCAGTTCGCCGGCGACCTGTGGGGACTGTACGTGGCAGTGGGCGACTTCGACCCAGACCTGCTCTCGGACAAGAAGTTGGCTGACGGGCTGACGGTGAGCGTCCAGAGCGGGGTGAAGCACACGCCGAAGGGGATGACCGACGCCGACAAGGTGTGGGAGAAGTTCATCGGCGGGGTGCGGTCGAACCCGAAGGAAGAGTGGTGGCGGGCGAACCTGGATCTGCTGGCTTACCACAGCTTCCACTCGCTCAACCGGCTGCTGGGGAACGTGGACCTGCGGCCGGACGGCAACCACGGGTACTACCGTGCCCCGGACGGGCACTGGTCACCCATCCCGTGGGACAACGACATGATGTTCGTCCCCCGTCACCACCAGCCGGGGTACATCGAGGCGATCAACTGCCTGAACCAGAAGCCGATCGCAATGGAGTTCCGCAACCGGGCGCGGGAAATCCTCGACCTGTTCGCCGCCGACGCGACACCCGGCGGCGGGCAGGTGGGGCAACTGGTGGCCGACCTGGGGGCGGCGCTCACCCCGAAGGGGCACGACGTGGACTGGCCGCGACTGGACGAAGCTCGGTGGAACCACTCCCCGCGGATGAACCAGCCCGGCCTGTACAACGTGAACCCGGCGCAGGGCGACCACTTCGGCGGGCGGTGGACCCGCAAACTCGCCACCCCGGACTTCGCCGGCTTCCAGAAGTACCTGGTGGACTTCTGCACCGACAGCCGGGCGAAGAAGACCTACGCCCCGAACGACGGCGACCAGCGGGGCTATGGCTGGGGCTACCTGATGACCGAGGCGAAGGACGACAAGATTCCCGGCACGCCGACGGTGACGCGCCCGAGGGCGGACGTGTTCCGGTTCGAGGCGACGGAGTTCAGGTCGAAGGCCGGGCACAAGGCGGCGGCAGTGGAATGGCGAGTCGGGAAGGTTGGGAAGCAGGGGTGGTATGAACTGACTGACCACTGGAAGGCGGATGTGAAGGAGGGGCAGGGGTCGGACATCCCGGCGACGGCGTTCAAGGAGGCGGGCGAGTACCGGGTGCGGGCGCGGTGGCGGGACGACACCGGCCGGTGCGGGCACTGGAGCGAACCGGTCGCCGTAACGACCCGGTGACAGCCGGGAGCAGGGGGGAAGTCCTCGCTCGTTGGTGACGGCCACTTACCGCTCCGCGAGTCGGGGCCGAGGCAGCACCTCAGTCGCCTTCAGACTCGTCAGCACCGAGGCCACCTCCTTGTTACCCCGAACGGGGTCGAGGTCCGGCTCCCATTTCCAACTCGGGCGGTCGGGCAGACCGCCCTCCACCGCCGCCCGCAGGCAGGCGGCCGCGGATTTGGTGTGCTCGTCGTTCGGCTCATTCAGCGCCAGCACCGCGTACACCCGTGCCAGAACGAACTGCACCCGCCAGTCTTTCGGCTCCTGCTTGCGGAGTGCGTCCGCCGCGTCCGCCGCCGTCCCGGCTTTGCCGGCCTTGGCCAGCGCCAGCGCACGCCGCGCCGTCGGCTCGTCCGGATCCGCGACGGACGCGGCCACCGCTGCCCAGTCGTCGGCCGCCTTCGCGTACTCTCGCCGCTCCTCCAACTGGGACGCCCGCTCGTTGTGGCACATGGCGTGGATCTCCCGGCCGAGGGACCAGCGCGGGTCGCGGGTGTGCAGCGGGTCGATCCCCTCGACCGCCTTGTCGAGCAGTTCGGCGGCCGTGTCCGGCTTCCCTGTCAGCCGGGCGAGCCGCCCGCTCACACACCGGCTGTGGGCGAGGAATGCCAAGTGGGTGAAGAAGGTCGGGTTGTCGGCGGCCAGCCGGGTGCGGATGGCGAGGGCGTCGGCGGCGAGCGGCTCAGCCCCTTTCAGGTCGCCCGAGTCAGACAGGTGGGCGGCCAGGTTGGCGGCACCGGCGGCGTAATCCATGCGGTACTGCGGCACGGCCGGGTAGTCGGTCATCAGCCGCTTCCGCACCGCCAGTGACCGCAGGTAATACTCGACGGCAGGCAGACCGTCGGCCCGACGGCCGAGGGCGGAGAGCACCCTTGCCAACGACTGCGCGATCTCCAGGTCTTGGGGGTAGGTCTCGGCCAACCGCTCGAACAGCTTGAGCGAGTCCGCCCACAAGGTGTCCGCCTTCGCCCCCTCGTTCAACTGCTCGTGCGCCCCGGCCAGCCGGTCGAGCGTGGCGGCCAGTTCGAACGCGCGGACGCGGTCGGTCGTGTTCTCACCCACCAGTCGCTTCAGCGGTTCGACGACGGCGGTCAACTCGTCCACCGCCTTCCGCACGTCACCGCGGCGGAAGTAGAAGTCGGCCCGAATGCCCCGCACTTTCGACTTGAGCGCCTGGTGGACTGGGGTGGGGTGGTCGTCGGCCAGGGCGTCAGCCGTCGTCACCGCCCGGTCGAACAGTTCGCGGGCGGCCTCCGGCTGATTCTTCCGCATCATCACCCAACCGAGTTCACTGCACACCTTGGCCATTTCCAACCGCGGGGTGGTGGCGGACGGCGTGTCAGTGTTCAGTTTCTCCCACACCGCCAAAGCGTCTCGAAACGTCTGTTCCGCGTCCCCCTCCTGCCCGAGCCGCAACTGGAGTAGACCGACCCGGAACAGGCACTCGCCCCGGATGTCGGGGGTCAGGCCGTCCGCATCGGTGCCGAACTTCCGCAGCAGTTTGAGGATGTCGGCGAGGAACTGTTTTTCGGCGGCGGTGGCCTGAGCACTGCGGCCGAGCGGCCCGCCGGTCACCAGGTCGGTGACGGCGAACAGTGCGATCCGCGTCCGCTGCTGGGCGCGGGCGGAACCATTCTGCGACTCTTCGGCGTCGGCCCGCGCCTTCTCGGCTGCGGCGGTCGCCCGCTCGGCCGTCGCTTTGTCCTGCCGCGCCTGCTCGGCGGACTTCTCGGCCTCCAGTCGGGCGACACCTTCCGCCACGAGTGCGTCCCGTGTCTGCCCTTCCGCCCGGAGGCTTCGCAATAGTCCGGCGGTGGTGCCGATGACCGCCGCCAGCAGCGCGACCAAGACCGCCCCGGCCGCCAGCACGCCGCCACGATTCCGCGACACGAACTTGTTCGCCCGATACAGGGCACTCGGCGGGCCGGCGTCGAGCGGCTCGTCCCTCAGGTACCGCTCCAGGTCGTCGGCCAGCGCGTTCGCCGACTGGTACCGCCGCTCCCGCTCCCGCTCGAGCGCCTTCATCACCACCCACCGCAACTCCCCTGTCAACTCTCGTCGCAGACGTTCGGGCGAAGACCTCCGGGCGTCGGCCAGCCGTTCGACCACCCGCGGTTCGGCCAGTTTCGCCCCCGGCGTCGGCGGGTCCTCCTCGCGGATGCGGCGAAGGAGTTCCCACACCGACCCGCCGTCCCCGACCGACGGGAACGGGGTGGAGCCGACCAGCAGTTCGTACAGCATCACGCCGAGCGCGTACACGTCCGAGCGGGTGTCCACGTCCGCCCCGGTCAGCCCGGCCTGTTCCGGCGACATGTACTCAGGGGTGCCCACCACTACCCCCGTCCGCGTGTGCCCGCCTTCCCCCTGTCCGGTCGCCTTGGCGATGCCGAAGTCGATCACCTTCGGCACCGGCTTCCCGTCCACCTCGCCCACCAGCACGTTCGACGGCTTCAGGTCGCGGTGGATGACCCCCTTCAGGTGTGCGTGCTGTACCGCCCGGCAGACGGGCACCATCAGCGCCACCCGCTCGCGGGTGCTCAGGCGGGCGGTGTCGCACCAGCGGGTGACGGGCAGGCCGTTCACCAGTTCCAGGGCCAGGAACGGACGGCCATCAGTCGTGGTGCCGGCGTCGAACACGCGGGCGATGTTGTCGTGGTTCATCACCGCAAGCGCCTGTCGTTCCCCCTCGAACCGCTCGAGGAACTCGGCCGAGTCCAGGCCCGGCCGCATGACCTTCACCGCCACCTGCCGCCGCACCGGTTTCACCTGCTCAGCCCGGTAAACGTACCCCATGCCCCCGGCCCCCAACCGCTCGTGCAGCACGTACCTGTCGTCCAGCAGCGCCCCGCCGAGGGAAACGGTCTTGCCAGGGTGGGTGGGGACCAGCGTCTCCGACAGTTCGGGCGAGCGGTCGGCCACCATTCCAATCTTCTGCTCGCACACGGCGCACCGCACCACATGCCCGGCGATCTCGTCCATCTGCGACAGCCGAAGCGCATTCCGGGCGAAGGCGACAAGGACGTCATCCGGCGGGCAACTGGTGTCTGGCATGTGGGAACCCGGTGTAGTTCTCGGGACAATGTACCGACGATGACGCAGGTGAACTGGTCATCCTCCGCCGACGGGTAAGGGTGGGCGGCTGCACACCCGACAATGGGCAAGCGATGAAGGCGGCGGCCGATCTGGAGGCCGAGGTCATCCGCAAGGCGGAGTGGGCCGGCGAGGCTTGTCAGAGGCGGGCGAAGAATGCCAAACGAACAAGGCTGATCGACCGCGCCAAGGGGAAGGCATGAAGGTCGGCCGGATCACATCTTGAGACAACCGGCCGTGGGGTGACGACCCCATCCCCGCGCCGAACTGGTAACCGACAAGGATGTCGAGCAGGCTTTCGTGCACGCGCCCCGCCCGCCGCGTCACGAACTCGGTGTCTTCCAGCGTTGGCCGCCCGCAGCACCTTTATCGGCTCGCCTCTGCGCCGATCACCGAACGGTACACGTCCAGACTCCGCTCGCCCATTGTCAGCCAGTCGAAATCATCGGCCCGAACGCGGGCGGAGGCGGACAGGCGGTCACGCAACCCCGGCTCTTCGTGCAGACGACAGGCGGCGTCGGCGAACGCGGCAGGGTCATTGACAGGCACAGTGATCCCTTCTTGCTCGTGGCGGCACACCCAACTCACCCGCTCGCGGGAATCGCGGTGTTCACCACCGGGCACCCGCAGGCCATTGCCTCCACCTGCACCAGCCCGAATCCTTCGCTGCGGGCGTTGCTCGGAAACCACAACGCGGTCGCGGCCAGGTACGCCCCGGTGCGCTCGTCGTCGGACGCCCGCCCGAGCCACCGCACCCGGTCGCCCAGTTTGAGTGTGTCGGCCTTCTGTTTCCACGCTGCCTCCATCGGCCCGGTTCCAACGACCAGCAGTGTACCGGGAGCGCGAGTCAGTGCGTCGAGGCCGACGTCGAGCCCCTTGTAGTAGATGAGCCGGCCGACGGACAGCCAGAGGGGAGGCGTGTATCGGGCGCGAAGTCGGGCGGCGAACGCCACGGCCGCCGCTGAAGGGGTGCGATACGGCGCGAGGTCGAGGCCGAGCGGCAGCGGGGTGACGCGATTGTGGAAGCGTGTGAGCGTGGGCGAGCCGTCGATGTAAGGCGGGCTGGTGGGCAGGAGGCGGGCAGCCCGGCGGTACAGGGCGTGTTCGAACGGGTGGACGACGTGGCGGAGCACCCGCTGCCGGACGATGTCGGAGTGGTGTGTAATCACGAGCGGGCGGATGCTGCGGTCGGCGAGGACCGCCAGCATCATCGTGATGTTCGGGGCGTGCAAGTGCCAGACGTGCGGGCGGAACTCACGGCGAACACGGGTGAGCAGTGCGGGGAGCGCCGGGCACACGTCGAGTTTGGCGAGGTTTGCCAACCGGCCGACGCGGTGGATGAGAACGTCGCCGTCTCGGTCGGTGGCGTCCTGCGTGCGAGTGAGTCGGTCGAACGTGACATCACGGCCAGCGTGATCGGCGTGGTTCACCACCACCACCCGCACCTCGGCCCCCAACTGCACCTGGGCGCGGGCGAGCGTCTGCGTATGTGTCTCGATCCCGCCAGCAGCGGGCGGGTAATACTTCCCGAGGTGGGCGACGCGGATCATCGCAGTCGTTGTATCGACTTCGTCGCGTTGCACCCTCTTCCCCACCGCCGGCGTGCGTGGTACAGTCTGACTCCCGCCGGTTCGCGCTTCGCCGAGTGTTCGCCATGCCCCGCCGGTTCGCCCTCTTTGTTATCGCGCTGCTGCCCACACTCGCGGTCGCCGCCGACCCGCTGCACGCCCGCCTCGATGTGATCGTCGATGCCGCGGCGAAGGCGAACGGCGTGCCGCTGAGTGACCCGGCCGATGACGGCGAGTTCCTCCGCCGGGCGTGGCTCGACTTCACCGGTCGCATCCCGACTGCCGCCGAAGCCCGCACCTTCTTCGCCGACACCTCCGCCAACAAGCGGACCAAACTGATCGATACCCTGCTGGCGAAGCCCGAGTACGCCACGCACCTCGCCCACCGCTTTCACCTGATGCTGATGGAGCGACTCGGCGACCACCCGGACTGGACGAAGTACCTGGAAGCCTGCTTCGCCGCCAACGCCCCGTGGGACCGCATGAGCCGAGACATTCTGAAGGCCGAAGCCGGCCACGGGGCGACGTTCTGGATGGCGAAGCGGTTGGAGAACTACGGCCAGCAGCCGGTGGACTACTCGGCCCTCACCCGCGACGTGGGCCGGCTGTTCCTGGGCAAGAACCTGCAATGCTGCGAGTGCCACGACCACCTGACGGTGAAGGAGTACAAGCAGGCCCACTTCCAGGGGCTACACGCCTACTTCCGCAACACGTCGCTGGTGGATGCGAAGACGCTCAAAGTGGGCGAGAAGCCGACGACTGCGAAGGCGTCATTCGCGTCGGTGTTCACGATGGCGGAGATGATGACGGGTCCGGCCCTGCCCGGCGGGGCGATGGTGGACATCCCGCAGTTCCCGAAGGGGCAGGAGTACGCCACCCCGCCCGACCGCAAGACGAACAACCCCGGCGTGCCCAAGTTCAGCACGCTGGCGTCCGTGGCGGAGCAACTGCCGACGGCCGCGAACAAGGACTTCGCCCGCAACATCGCCAACCGCGTCTGGTTCCTGCTGCTCGGCCGCGGGCTGGTTCACCCGCTCGACTTCCACCACGCCGACAACCCGGCGTCGCACCCCGGAGCGCTGACGTTGCTCGGCGACGAGTTGGTGAAGGCGAGGTTCGATTTGAAGTACCTGCTGCGGGAAGTGGCACTGACGCGGGCGTATCAGCGGTCGAGCCGACTCCCGAAAGGAGTGGAGAATTCGGCCGACGCGAAGCACTTCGCCACCGCCATCGAGAAGCGACTGAGCGCCGAAACAGTGTACGCGATGGTGACGACCGCGACCGGCACCCCGCCGACCGACCCGCTGAAAGCCAAGTTCCTGAAGGCCTACGCCAACCAGCCCCGCGAGCCGGAAGACGAGGTGCTGCCGTCACTGCGGGCCGCACTGTTTCTGCGAAACGACGAAACGCTACTGGCACTGTTGAAAGCGACCGCAGGGAACTTGGTGGCTCGCCTCGCGGAGTTGTCGGCCGACAAGATCGCGGACGAGTTGTACTTGTCGATCCTGACACGGATGCCGACCGCCGACGAGTCCGCGACCGTGTCGAAGCTGCTGGCGAAACAGACCGACAAACCCGCCGCCGTCGGCAAACTGGCGTGGGCACTGCTCGCGTCGTCCGAGTTCGGAGTGAACCACTGAAGTGTTCTGCTCGCTCGCGAGCGGCTCTATCAAGACCGCTCGCGGAGCGAGCAGAGCACAGCCGGAGTGAACCACGAATGCCTTCGCACCCGCTTTGCACGCCCGCCGACCACCGCTTCAGTCGCCGACACTTCCTCGGCACGGCCGCGGCCGGCGTCGGTGCGTTCGCCTTGCCGTCGGTCGCCGACGAGTTGAAGCAGCAGCGGAAGCAGGTGCTGATGATCTGGCTCGATGGCGGCATGAGTCAGCTCGAAAGCTGGGACCCGAAGCCGAACACGCCGTTCGGCGGGCCGTTCCGGGCCATCCCCACGAGTGTGCCCGGCACGCACATCTCCGAACTGTTCCCGCAGACCGCGAAGCAGATGCACCGGCTGGCGGTCTGCCGGAGTGTATCTACTCAAGACAACTCGCACTCGGCCGGCGTCGAGCGCATCCAGCGGGGCGACCCGAAGAACCGCGGGGTGACGTACCCGTACCTCGGTTCGGCGGTGGCCAAACTGATCGGCCCCGGCGAGAGCGGGCTGCCGCCGTACCTGTGGATCAAGCCGGGCAACGGCGGGTTCATTGACAAGCACGCCGGCTTCCTCGGCCCGAAGTACGGGGCGTTGGCACTGGGCGATGGCAAACCGCCGGAGAACCTGTTGCGGCCGAAAGGTCTGACCGAAGCCGACGACGCCGAGCGGAACGAACTGCGGAAGCTGGCGGATGCTCGATACTCCGCCGGCCGTGGGTCGGGCAGTGCCGAGGCGAGCAGCCACGCCTTCGACTTGGCCGAGCAGTTGCAACAGAAGATGCACCTGTTCGACCCCGCCAAGCTGCCGGCGAAGGACGTGGCCCGCTACGGCACGCACGATCTCGGCCGGCACTTGCTGCTCGCCCGCCGGCTGCTCGAAGAGGGCGTCACGTTCGTGAAGGTGACGAGCTACGGGTGGGACACGCACGGCGACCACTTCAACGGGGCCGCCAGTCTGCACCCGAAGCTCGACATGCCGCTCGCCGCGATCCTCGACGACCTCGCCGACCGCAGCATGTTGAACGACGTGCTGGTGATCGTGGCCGCCGAGTTCGGCCGCACCCCGCGGATCAACGGGCACTTGGGCCGCGACCACTGGCCGGAGGCGTGGAGCGTGGCGATGGCCGGCCGCGGTATCAAGGGCGGGGCGGTAGTGGGCAAGACGAACGACAAGGGCACCGACGTGGCCACCGACCCGCACGACATCGGCCACCTGTTCCACACGTGGTTCACGGCCCTCGGGCTGAACTCGAAGAAGGCGAAGCACTGGAACGCCGACCAGCCGCTGCCCGCCGCCCACGAAGACATGAAGCCGATCAAGGAACTGTTGGCGTGATTCTGTAGCCTGGGTCTGTGACCCCGGACCCACACCGACCGGGGTCACAGACCCCGGCTACAGGCAAGGCCCCATGCCCCCCGTTGAAATCAAGAAGCCGCTCGCCCCGGACACGCAGCTCTCGCTCGTGCGGTTCAGCCCGTGCGGGAAGGTGCTGGCCGCCGCCGCTCACGACGGCACCGTCCACCGGTTCGACGCCACGAAGCCGGACATGCCAGAACTGCCCAAGCTGACCGGGCACGACGGCTGGGTCACTGCCCTCGGCTTCCACTCGTCCGGTCGGCTGTTCACCGGCGACTCGTGGGGACGACTGATCGCGTGGGACGGCACCGTTGACACGCCGAAGAAAGCGTGGGAGGTATCGCCCGCGCACGACGGCTGGCTGCGGAAGCTGGCCGTGTCGCCCGACGGCAAGACGCTCGCCACCGTCGGCCGCGACGGCCTGCTGAAGCTGTGGAACCCCGACACCGGCAAGCCTACGGCCACGATCAAGGGCGACGACGACCTGCTCGCGGTGGCGTTTCATCCGAACGGCGCGATCATCACCGGCGACCTGCACGGCCGTATCCGCGAGTGGGACACCTCCACGGGCAAGGCGACCCGCACCATCGAAGTGAAAGAGTTTTACCTGCTCGACCGCATACAAGACGTGGGCGGGGTGCGGTGCTTCGCGTTCGATGAGAAGGGGGACACGCTGCTCGTGGGTGGAGCGCAGCCGAAGACGGGCGGGTTCGTGCAGGCCATCCCGCACCTGTTCGCTTACGAGTGGAAGTCGGGCAACCGGTTGCACACGTGGAAGGGGGCGAGCGACAACGAGGGGTACGTTCACGACGTGTGTTGGCACGCGGGTCAAGCGGTCGCGGTCACGAGCGGGCAGCCGGGTCAGGGCAAGGTGTTCTTCTGGAAGCCGGGCGACGCGAAGCCGACGTTCGAGGCGAGCAAGCCGAACTGCCACAGTGTGGCGATCTCGCCCGACGGCACGCGACTGGCCGTGAGCGCCACCAACGCGAACAGCAGCGGCAACGGGCGGGTGAAGGGCAAGGACGGCGACTACCCGGCGAACACGTCGCCCATTCACCTCTGGACGCTGGGCTGACCCGTGCGTGCTGTCATTTCACTTCTGCTGTTCATCGGCCTCGCGTCGGCGGCCGATCTGCCCCCGCTGCCCGACAAGGAAGGCTTCGCCGGGTCGTTCGCGGGTGTCAGCCACGGGGCGTTGGTCGTCGGCGGCGGGGCCAACTTCCCGGACAAGAAGCCGTGGGAGGGCGGGAAGAAGGTGTGGACCAACCGCGTGTTCGTGCTGGAAAAGCCGGACGGCAAATGGGCCGACGCCGGCAAGCTGCCGCGGTCGCTCGGCTACGGCGTGAGCGTGACGCACGGCGAGCGGGTGGTGTGCGTCGGTGGGAGCAACGCCGAAGGACACCACGCCGACGCCTTCACGTTGGAATGGAAGGCCGGCAAGCTGCACACATCCGACCTTCCGCCACTGCCGAAGCCGCTGGCAAACACCTGCGGGGCGCTCGTGGGTGAGGTGCTGTACGTCGCGGGCGGGATCGAGAAGCCCGACACGTCGGCCACGTCGAAGGCGGTGTATCGGCTCGACCTGTCGGCCAAGTCGCCCAAGTGGGAAACGGTGGACGACTTCCCCGGCGGCGGGCGAATGCTCGCGGCGGCGGCCGGGTTCGACGGTGCGTTCTGGCTGGTCGGCGGGGTGGACCTCATCACGAAGGACGACAAGTCGGATCGCAAGTACCTGACCGACGCCTACCGCTACGACCCCGCGAACGGGTGGAAACGTATCACCGATCTGCCGCACGCGGTCGCCGCGGCGCCCTCCCCGATGCCCACCGACGCCGGCGGGTTCTTCGTCGTCGGGTGCGACGATGGCACGCAACGGGGAGTCGCCCAAGACAAGCACACCGGGTTCAACACCACCGTGCTGAAGTACACCGCAAAGACCGACAAGTGAGAGACGGCGGGCGAAGTGAAAACGCCCCGTGTGACGGCGGCGTGCGTGCGGTGGGCCGACTCGTGGGTGATACCCAGCGGTGAGGTGAAACCGGGCGTGCGGTCGCCGGCGGTATCGGCACCTCTCAAGTAGTGCTCTGCTCGCTCCGCGAGCGGTCTTCAACACCCGCTCGCGGAGCGAGCAGAACACTACAACAGCCGCTCTCCCCTCCCCCCAGAGCCTCCGGCCGATGTCGCCCACTGCCGCCCGTTCCGCCTGGCTGGTCGTCGCCCTGCTCGTGCCGGTCGCCCTGCTCAACTACCTCGACCGGCAAATGATGGCGACGATGAAAGACTCGGTGATGGAGAGCATCCCGACTATCGGCGGGGACGTGAACTGGGGGGTCATGCTCGGCCAGTTCAAGTGGGTGTACGCCTTCCTCAGCCCGGTCGGCGGGCTGATCGCCGACCGCCTGAGCCGGCGGTTCACCATCGTCGGCAGCCTGTTCGTGTGGTCGGCCGTCACCTGGTGGACGGGGCAAGTGACGACGTTCCAGGAGTTGTTGTGGGCGAGGTCGCTCATGGGAATTAGCGAGGCGTTCTACATCCCGGCGGCGCTCGCCCTCATCACCGACTACCACACGGGCGGCACCCGCTCCCGCGCCGTGGGGTTGCACCAGATGGGCATCTACCTGGGCGTCATGGCCGGCGCGTTCGGCGGGTTCGTGGCCGACGCCCCGCCGCCGTTCGGCTGGCGGTTCGCGTTCACCGCCTGCGGGGTGGCCGGCATGGCCTATGCCGTGCCGCTACTCGTCCTGTTGAAAGACCCGCCGCGAACTGCCACCCTCTCCGGCGGAGTCGCCACCCTCGGCCGCGACCTGCTCGCCCTCTTCACCAACGTGTCGTTCATTCTGCTGGTGCTCTACTTCACGCTGCCCGCCATCGCCGGGTGGGTGGTGCGGGACTGGATGCCGGCGCTGCTGCGGAAGGAGTTCGGGCTGTCGCAGGGGTGGGCGGGCGTCGCGGCGACGGTGTCGTGGCAACTGCCGGCGGTGGCGGCGGCGATTGCGAGCGGGTGGCTGGCCGACGGGTGGGTGCGGCGGTCGCCCCGCGGACGGGTGTACGTGAGCGCCATCGGCACCGCGCTGATGGTGCCGGCGATTGCGGGCGTGGGCCTCGCCCCGAACGTGTGGGTGGCGGTCGCCTTCCTGGCGCTGTTCGGCGTCGGCTGGGGGTTCTTCGACGGGAACAACATGCCCATCCTGTCGCAACTCACCAAACCGAACCTGCGGGCGACCGGGTACGGATTGATGAATCTGGTGAGCATCAGCATCGGCGGACTGGCCGACGTGGGGTTCGGCGCACTCTCGCAGAATCAGGTGCCGATTTGGGTCACGTTCACGTCACTCGCCGGCGTCGCCGGCGTGTCGGTGGTGCTGGTGCTGCTCATCCGCCCGAAGGCGGGGGCGGGGAGTCCGCCTTGACCGGCCAGTCCGCACGCTTTACAACTCGCGTCCGAATGCCCCTCTTGCTCGATACCCCTGCTCCGCCCGTCCGCCCCCCGGTTCGCATCGGCGCGCTCGTCGGCCCACTACTCGTTGCTGCGTTTACCCTGTTCAACGCCGCTTACGTCGGCTGGTGGTGCCCGCACGACCTGGCCCCCGACGAGGCCCACTACTGGGACTGGTCGCGGCAACTCGACTACGGGTACTACAGCAAAGGCCCGCTCATCGCCTGGCTGATCCGCGGCGGGTGTACGGTGTTCGGCGACACGCCGTTCGGCGTGCGGAGCGTGGCGGTCGCGTGCGGCGGGCTGCTGATGCTCGGCCTGTGGCGGCTGACGGTAAACGTGACCGGGAGCCACCGCACCGCAGTCGCCGTGCTGCTGGGGGCGATGTCGCACCCGGTGGCGGTGGCGGTGGGCGGCATCGCCACCATCGACGGGCCGCTTCTGGCGTGCTGGGTGTGGGCGCTGGTGGCGGCCTTCGGCAAACGCTGGACCGCCGCCGGGTTGCTCGTCGCCCTCGGCACCCTCGCCAAGCCGACCATGCTCCTGTTCCCGGCGTGCGTGCTGGTGCTGGTGCTGGTGCGTCCGGAGTGGCGGAGCGGGCGGGTGTGGGCGTTCTTCGGCACCGCATTTCTGGGGCTGATCCCGCTCGTCGGGTGGAACGCGGCCCACGACTGGGTGAGCGTGCGGCACACGTTCGGGCACGCCGAAAACGGCGGCGACCCGACGCCGTGGTACAGCCCGCTGGCGTTCGTCGGCGGGCAGGCGGCGTTGCTGCTGGGCGTGTGGTTTGTGGTGTGGGTGCGGGCCGCGTGGCGACTCTCGTGGAAGACCGATTCCGACTCCGCATTCCTGTGGTGCTTGAGCGTGCCGGTGTTCGCGGTGTTCCTGCTGGCCAGTGTAAAGACGGCAGGTGAACCGAACTGGGCGGCGCCGGCGTACCTGAGCGGGGCCGTGCTGGTGGCGCGGTGGCTGACCACGAGCCGCGACCGCCAGGGAACAGATCTGGAACCGCCGGCGTCAGCCGGCCGGGTGGGAACACCCAGCCCGCTCACGCGGGCGGTTCCAGAAAGACCCGCGCTCCGGCGGGTACGGCGCGTCGGGTTCACCTGCGTGATCGCCGCTGGCCTGCTTGCCTCGGTCGTCGTTCGCTGGCCGGGGGTCGTTCGCCCGATGCTTGCAGCAGTGCTGCCCGCCCCGGCAGAAAATTCACCGCCGCCGATCCGCCGTCTCGACCCAACTGCTCGGCTGGCCGGGTGGCAAACTTTAGCCAAAGCGGTGGACGAGGTGCGGGCCGACCTCGACGACCCGGTGATTGTGACGATGGCGTGGACGGTGCCGGGCGAACTGGCCTTCTACTGCGACGGACACCCGACGGTGTACACGTTCGCCCCGGCCGTGGGCGACCGTTTCAGCCAGTACGACCTGTGGCGACCGAACCCGGTGGCCGACGCGCAAGCGTTCCGCGGGCGGACGTTCGTGTACGTCGGGACCGAACTGCCGGCCGGGGTGTTCGAACGGATCGAACGAGTCCGGCGGGTGACACACACGGACGGCGGGGTGCCGGTGGCGAGTTGGGAGGTGTGGGCCGGCCGCGGGTACCGCGGGTTCGACGACGCCGAACACAAGCCACCACGGTACTAGGCCGATTCCACCGACGAGAGCGGGGAGCTACTGTGAACGCCTGGACGGTCTGCTGCGAGAGCTGCGAACACCGCTGGAATCTGGTCGGCAACTGGTCGGAGTACGAGCGGCAGGCGATTGAAAGCCGGCCGTGCCCGAAGTGCGGGGCGTACACCCTGAGCAGCCCGGAGCCGACCCGCACGACCGGAAAGAAGCCGATGTTCAACCGCCGCGTGCGGTGGCAGCCGGCGACGGCGGGGTGAGTTTGGTGAACCCCGGCAGTGATGCCGGGGGTGCTTGAGAAGGCCACCCCCGGCATCACTGCCGGGGTTCGCCAAGAAGTTCCCGCCCCACGCCCCGCTGCTTAGCCAGTTCCATCACCTTCGCACCGACTGCCACGTCTTCCAGCCCCAGCCCGAGTGACTTGAAAACGGTGATGTCGGCTTCCGACTCCCGCCCCGGATAGCGGCCCACGAGGAGTGGGGCGAGGTCGCGCACGTCGGTCAGGTTCAGCACACCTTCGTTGAGTGCCGGCACGAAGTCGCCGCACTCGGTCCGGGCCTGCTCCTTACTGTCCACCGACACCAACTTCGCCCGCCGGAACACGTCCACGTCCGCCTCGGCCTTGCTCGGGAAGTTCGACCCGACCAGGTTGACGTGCGCGCCCGTCGCCAGCCACTTGCCGAACAGCACCGGCTCGCGGGAGGTGGTGGCGGTGACGACGATGTCCTGGCCGCCGGCCTCTTCGGGCGATCTGGCAGGCACCACCTCCGTACCGAACGCCTTGCTCGTCTCGTCGCAGAACGCGGCGAGCTTGGCGGCATCCCGTGCGACCACTACCGCCTTGCGGATGGTCCGCACCTGACACACCGCTTCCAGTTGGGTCCGGGCTTGCTTGCCGGTGCCGAACAGTCCGACCGTGGACGACTCCGCACGGGCGAGGAGTTGCGTCGCCACGCCCGTGGCCGCGCCGGTGCGAACGGCCCCCAGGTGGTCCGCTTCGATGATCGCCGTCAGGTCGCCCTGCTTGGCGTCGAACAGGTAGACGTGGAACTTCGCCCCGAACCGGCCGGTCGTGTACGCCTTCAACCCGATGGCGTTCATCGTTTTCGCAGCGGCCGGCAAGACGTGCAACATGACGTTGTCCGTCTGGCACCGCTGGCGGGGGACGTTCTGCGCCTCCTCGCACGCCCACTTGCGGAAGGCCGTGCCGACGGTCGTAATGGCCTGCTCCATCGACAGCAGGCCGCGGACGTCGTCTTCGGTCAGGTACAGAATGTGCATGGGTGTCTCCGGTGAACCGGCGGTGTGAACCGCCGGTTGTGTGCTCTGCTCGCTCCACGAGCGGGTTCGGGAAGTCCGCTCGCGGAGCGAGCAGAGCACTTCAAGCACCCGGCGGTTCACACCACCGGTTCACCTTCTTTCAACCACTCGGCCAGTTTCCCCAGACCGGTCTCGATGTTCTCGCGGCTACAGGCGAAGCTCATCCGCACGAACCCCTCGGCCCCGAACGCGGCCCCGGTGACAAGGTTCACGTGGGCTTGCTCCAGTAGCGTGGTGCAGAAGTCGTTCGAGTTCGCCACCACTTTGCCAGCAAACGATTTGCCGAAGTAGCTGCTCACGTCGAAGAAGGCGTAGAAGGCGCCGTCCGGCTCGTGAACCTTCACCCCCGGCATCGCCTTCAAAAGCTTCATGGTGAGTTCGCGGCGGGCGGCGAACTCGGTGAGCATCTCGGCCACGCACCTCGGCGACTCGGGCGAGTGCAGCGCCGCAATCATCGCGTACTGGCTGACGCTACTCGGGCAACTCGTCTCCTGGCTCTGGATGGTGTCCATCGCCTTCACGAACGCCGGCGGGGCGATGGCCCAGCCGATCCGCCAGCCGGTCATGGCGTAGCTCTTGCTCGCCCCGCTGATGGTGATGGTGCGGTCCTTGAGTTGCGGCCGGAGGGTGGCCACGCACGTCGCCTTGGCGTCGCCGTACACCAGTTGCTCGTAAATCTCGTCGCTCAGGATCGCCCCGTCGCTGTTCTCGAGGAACGTGTCGGCGAGCGCTTCCAGTTCGGCCTTCGTGTACACCGTGCCGGTCGGGTTGCACGGCGAGTTCAGCATCAGCACTTTCGTCTTCGGGGTGATGGCCGCTTTCAACTGCGCCGGCGTCAGCTTGAACCCGCCCTCCAACGTGGTCGACACCAGCACCGCGTCGGCCCCGGTCATCGTCACGAGGTCGGAGTAGCTCACCCAGTACGGCGTCGGGATGATGACTTCATCCCCCGGCCCCACGCCGGCGGCGAGCGCCGTGTGAATGCTGTGCTTCGCCCCGTTGCTCACGATCACGTTCTCGCCTTTGACCTCCAACCCGTAGACACGGCCGTACCAGCCGGCGATGGCCGCTTTCAACTCGGCCGTGCCGCCGGCCGGGGTGTAGTGCGTGTGCCCCTTCACCATCGCCTCGTTGGCGGCGGCCTGGATGTGCGCGGGCGTGTCGAAGTCGGGTTCGCCCAGGCTGAAGTCGGACACGTCAACGCCGGCGGCCTTGAGCGCTTTCGCCTTCGCGCCGGCGGCGAGGGTGGCGGACGGCTTGACGGACTCGGCGAGCTTGGAGGTGCGGATCATCGCGGAACTGGTCACTCCGTTGGCGTGGGGGTGAAAGCGGACCTCCCGCATGGTATATCATTTGCCCCCATGCCGCTACACGTCGCCCACTTCATTCACCGCTACCCGCCGGCCGTCGGCGGGGCCGAGGCGTACTTCGCGCGGCTGAGTCAGTACCTCGTAGCGCGTGGGGATTCGGTGAGTGTGTGGACGAGCACGGCGGTGGAACTGGCGGAAATGTGGGCCGGGAGTGTCACTGGAACCGCCGGCGTCAGCCGGCCGGG
>JANNDF010000641.1:0-2462 GCA_031387445.1 Planctomycetia bacterium | reverse complement strand
GCCGGAAGCGTGAGCGACGGGGGCGGGTTCCGTCGCTCACGCTTCCGGCTCGTCACCGCCCGCCCTCACTCATACCACGCCGGGCTGAGCAGCCACCGCAGGGCGCCGCTCCCCTGGCTGGCGCTCGCGTCGGCGACCACCAGCGCCGCCGTCCCGCGGTCGAACTCGACCGCCCCGCCGCCCATCAGCCACGCCGCGAACACGCCCATGTCCGGCAGGTGGCCGACCACCGCCACCGTCCGCACGCCTAGCCCGGCCAGCTTCTCCGCCACCGCGTCCGGGGCCTGACACATCGGCACCAAGTCCGGGCAGAAGAGCAGTTGGCTGCCGGCCGGGGCGAGTGAGAGCAGCGGCTCGGCCGTCTGCCTCGCCCGCACGAACGGGCTGCACACGACGGCGTCGAGTTGCACTTTGCCCCGCAGGGTGTCGGCGAGCTTGGCGGCGGTGGCGTGCCCGCGGTCGGTCAGGTGTCGGTCGGCGTCGGACGAGATCGCCCCACCGAAGTCCACCGCCTCCGCGTGCCGGACGAGCAGGAGTTGCATGGGAAGCCCTCAGCGGTCAGCGGTTAGCCAGCAATTTACCCGACACCGCGGCCGGAGGCGAGCATTCGCGGTGCCGGGGGAACCGGGCACCGCACCCGGCCGAATGCGGAATGCGGAATGCTCACGCCATCTTCTCTCGCACGATTTGCCCGCCTCACTATGATAACCTGTTGATAGCCTCTCGCCGCCACGACCTTCCCCGGACCCATGAAGCGCACCGACCTCCGCAACGTCGCCGTCATCGCCCACGTCGACCACGGCAAGACCACCCTGGTGGACCAGATGCTCCGCCAGTCCGGGCTGTTCCGCACCGAGGAGCTGGACAAGCTCGTCGGCGGGCAGCACGGCCTCATCATGGACAGCAACGACCAGGAGCGTGAGCGCGGCATCACCATCCTGGCCAAGAACTGCGCCATCCGCCTGGGCGACGTGAAGGTGAACCTGATCGACACCCCCGGGCACGCCGACTTCGGCGGGGAGGTCGAGCGCATCTTGAAGATGACCGACGGCGTGTTCCTGCTGGTGGACTCGGCCGAGGGGCCGCTCCCGCAGACCCGCTTCGTGCTGCGGAAGGCGTTCGCCTGCGGCCTCAAGCCGATCGTGGTCATCAACAAGATCGACCGCCCGGACGCCCGCATCGACGAAGTGCACTCGATGATCTTCGACCTGTTCATCGAACTCGGGGCGAACGACGAGCAGGCCAACTTCCCGGTCATCTACGCCAGCGGGCGGAGCGGGGTGGCCACCACCGACATGACGGTCGAGCCGAAGAACCTGAAGCCGCTGTTCGACGCCATCCTGGACACCGTGCCGCCGCCGGTCGGCGACGACGCCCTGCCGCTGCAAATGCAGGTGATGGCCCTCACGTACTCCGAGTTCGTCGGCAAGATCGCCGTCGGGCGGGTGTTCGCCGGCAAGATCCGGAAGAACCAGCGGGTGACGGTGGTGAAGCAGAAGGACGGCAGCACCTTCCCGGACACGGTGGTGCAGTTGCTCGAGTTCGACCGCCTGGCCCGCAAGGAGGTGGACGAGATCCGCGCCGGCGACATCTGCTGCGTGGTGGGCCTCGACGACGCCGACATCGGTGACACCATTTGCGAGCTGGACAACCCGCTGCCCATGCCCCCGCTGACGATCGACGAGCCGACCCTGGACATGCTGTTCAAGGTGAACGACTCGCCATTCGCCGGGCAGGACGGCAAGCCGTGTACCAGCCGCGAACTCCGCGACCGGCTGGACAAGGAGCTTCAGCACAACGTGGCCCTGCGGGTGCGGCCGGGCGAGCGGGAGTCCGAGTTCATCGTGAGCGGGCGGGGCATGCTGCACCTGGGCGTGCTGCTGGAGAGCATGCGGCGGGAGGGCATGGAGGTGGCGGTGGGCAAGCCGAAGGTGATCCTGAAAGAGGTGGACGGGAAGACGCACGAGCCAATCGAGTTCCTGGTGGTGGAGGTGCCGACCGAGCACTCGAACAGCGTCATGCGGCTGGTGCTCGAGCGGCAGGGCGAGTGCATGAAGATGGACAACCACGGGGCGACCACGCACATCGAGTTCTACATCCCCGCCCGCGCGCTCATCGGCCTCCGCACCCGCATGATGACCGGCACCCAGGGGACGGCCATCATGCACCACAACTTCCACGAGTACCGCCCGCTCAAGGCGGCCGTGCCCGGCCGGGCGCTGGGCGTGTTCATCAGCAAGGACACCGAGGCCGTCACCGCCTACGCCATCGAGGACTTGCAGCAGCGGGGGGCGCTGTTCGTCGCCCCACAGGACCTGGTGTACGCCGGGCAGATTGTGGGCGAACATCATGAACTTCGAGACCGAGGTGGCCTTCGTGGCGGTGAGCGGCACGCGCGAGAACCCGCAGATCGTGGCTCAGAGCTGCTACTTCACCGACCCCGGCACCAACCTGGCCGAGAC
>JANNDF010000616.1:0-2713 GCA_031387445.1 Planctomycetia bacterium | reverse complement strand
CGAGCGCGTCGGACCTTCCACGCGCTCGCCGCCGGCTCGCGGCTACGGGTTCACTTCTTCTCGACCACCCATACGTTACGGAACACCACCGGGTCGCCGTGGTTCTGGAATTGGAGCACGCCGGGGTTGCCCGACTCCTTTCCGCCGTCCGTCCGCCGCGGCAGTTCCACGTCGTCGTGGATGACCACCCCGTTGTGCTTGATGGTCGCCCGCGCCGGCTTCGTCGTCTTCTCCCCCTCGAACGTGCCCGGGGCGAACTCGATGTCGTAGGTCTGCCACGCCAGCGGGGGCAGGCACATGTTCACCTTCGGCTTGTGCAGGGTGTACAGCCCGCCGCACTCGTTGTTCTCCCCCTTCAGCCCGAAGCTGTCGAGCACCTGGCACTCGTAGCGGTCTTGCAGGTACACCCCGCTGTTGCCCCGCTCCTGCCCGCGGCTGTTCGGCATCCACGGCAGGCGGAACTCGACGTGCGCGGTGAACCCCCCGAACGCCTGCTTCGTCTTGATGCCGTTGTTCAGGAACTTGCCGTCGCTCAACTCCACCAGCTTCCCGCCGGCCCAGTTCTTCTCGTCCCCCTCCTGGCCGAACAGCACCACCGCCCCTTTCGGTGCCTCCAGCCCGAGAGTCGGCGACTTCCGCTCCACCTTCTTCAGCTTGGTGTCGATCTTCAGACCGCCTTTGAGCGTCAACTCACCCCCGCCGATGGTGCCAGCGAACTCCTTGCCCTCAATGGCCACGTCCTTCTCACCCCGCTTGGCGGTCAGTTCGGCGATCACCGACTTCTCGTCCCACCCGGCCCCCGGCAGCCCGCCGCTCAGCACCTTCACGGCGAACGCCCCGCCCCCCTTCGCCACCACCTGCGCGCCCACCTTCACCGCGCCGCGGTTTAGCGTGATGTTCCCTTCGTACTCGCCCTGGACGGCGAAGTCGGCGTCGTCCTTCACGTCCTTCGGATCGGAGACGGCGATGCGAACCGGCTTCTTCGGCTCTTCCTTCTTCGTCTCCGGCTTCTTCGGCTCTTCCTTCGGCTTCTCCTGGGCGAGGGCGACCGACAGGGCGAACGGCAGGGCGGCGAGCAGGGCGAGGCGTCGGAGGACCATCGGGCACATCGGGGATGGTGGGAAAGGGGCACCGGCAGAAGGGCATTGTCGGCGGCGGCGGGGGGAAGTCAACTGACCAGGCGAGCCGTGCTCCGTGAGGAGCCGGGTTCTGCTCACCATCCGGCGGCTCACGCCGCTCAGATCGTCAGCAATTGCTCCAACAGGCCAATCAACTCGTTCAACGCGAACGGCTTGGCCATGAACGACGTGACGCCGACGAGCGAGGCATAGGCGCGGTGTTCGGGGGCGTCGAACTCGGACAACATGACGACCGGCACGCCGGGGCCGAACCGGGCCCGCAGGTGATGCACCACCTGAAACCCGCTCAGCCGCGGCAACATCATGTCGATGACGGCCGCGTCGAACCCGGCGTCGGCCAAGCGCAACGCCTCTTCGCCGTCGCGGGCGTACCGCACGACCCACCCGCACCCCTCCAGATGAGGGGTGAGTGCGGCGGCCAGTTCGGGGTCGTCATCGACCAACAGGATCGACACCGGCGGCGTGCCCGGCGGCGGGGCGGGGGGCGACATTCGAAGCAAACCCACCTGGGCGGAGTGGGAGTGAGTTCGGCCGAATCGCGGGCCGATGAGCGTCGCTGTGGCTAAACCACCGGGGTCCGTCCCGAGGCTCATCGCATATGCCCCCGCCGTACCGAATGCCCGCCGAATGGGAGCCGCACCGCGGCACATGGCTGGCATGGCCGCACCGCCGCCCCGACTGGCCGGGCAAATTCTCACCGATCCTCGCAGTCTACTCGGAGATCATCCGGGCGGTGAGTCGGTTTGAGTCGATAAATTTGATCGTGCCGGACGAATCGACTGGTGTAAAGGTGCGGCGTCTGCTGATTCAGGCGGGGGCACACGTCGAGCACGTTTCGACGTGGGCGAGCGACACTGATCGCTCCTGGGTCCGTGATTCCGGCCCGATCTTCGTGAGGGGCACCAACGGGGAAACGGTCGCCCTCGACTGGCGGTTCAACGCCTGGGCCAAGTACCCGAACTGGCGGTACGACGACCGCATCCCCGAACTCGTCGCCGGGTGGCGTGGTGTCCCGCGTGTGCAACCGGAGCGCAACGGCCATCGGGTGGTGCTCGAAGGCGGCAGCATCGAAGTGAACGGCGCCGGGCTACTGCTGACGACGGAAGAATGCCTGCTCAGCACGGTGCAGCAGCGGAATCCGCCGTTCGACCGGGCCGATTACGAGGCGGTGTTCGCCGAGTACCTGGGGATCAAATCGACCATTTGGCTGAACCGCGGGATCGTCGGCGACGACACGCACGGGCACATCGACGACCTCGCCCGGTTCGTGAACGCGACGACCGTGGTGGCGGTGGAGGAGGCGAACGAGGCGGACGAGAATTACGCCATCCTGCAAGAGAACCTGGACCGCCTGCGAGGGTTCACCACGCCCGACGGCGGCAAGCTGACCGTCGTGCCGCTGCCCATGCCCCGCCCGCTCTTCTTCGACGGCACGCGGTTGCCCGCCAGCTACGCCAACTTCTACATCGCCAACGGGGTGGTGATCGTGCCCACCTTCAATGATCCGGCCGACCGCATCGCCCTCGGCACGCTGGCCGAGTTGTTCCCCAACCGCGAGGTCGTCGGCATCCACT
>JANNDF010000568.1:0-7325 GCA_031387445.1 Planctomycetia bacterium | reverse complement strand
GCCATCACGCCGGCCGGCGGGAACAGTTGGACGGCCAGCACCTTCAACCCCAGCAACACCGGGCAGCAAGTGCAGGTGCCGAACCTGAGCCTGGGTGCCGACCAGATGATCGTGTTCGTCGGCGGAGGCGGGGGCGGCGGCGGGGAGGCCGGGCTGGGCGGGTTCGGCGGGTATTCGGCGAGCGGCAACTCGGGGTGGTTCGACACCCTGCGGGCGCGCGGGCGGACTGGTTTCAGCACCTGGGGCGGGTCGATCGCGTTCGACCCGTCGATCAACTGGAACTTCAGCGCTACGCCCGGAAGCAGCCAGACCGACTTCTACACAGTGGCCACTCACGAGTTGGGGCATGTGCTCGGGTTCGGTATCGCCAGCCAGTGGAATTCACTCGTCAGCGGGAATGAGTTCACCGGGGCGAACGCACGGGCGGCGAACGGCGGCGTCAACCCGCAGATCAGCTTGAACAACCCCGGCCACTGGGTGCCGAGCACGCCCAGCCGGACGACCGGGTCAATGCAGCCGTACGTGTCGGCGGGCACGCGAGTCGGCTTCACCGCCCTCGACTTCGCCGCCCTCGCCGACATCGGCTGGGACGTGTCGTCGGTCAGTTCGACGCCCGCCCCGACCGTTCCCGCCACGGCGGTGTCCACGCCGATCGTCACCTCGCCGCTGCTGTCGGCCGTCTCCCCGGTTGTGGTCGGCGGGTCGGACGGCACCTTCCAGGTGTACTCGGTGACCAACGGCTCCCTGTCCCCGGTCGGCGGGGCGGTCACCCCGTTCGCTGGGTACACAGGGCCGATCCGCACGGCGACCGGCGACTTCGACGCGGACGGGGTGAAAGACATCGTGGCCGCCGCCGGCCCGTACACCACCCCGCGGGTGACCATCTTCAGCGGCCGTACCGGGCAAGAGGTGCGGTCCTTCTTCGCCTACGAGGAGGCGTTCCGCGGCGGCACCTACTTGGCCACCGGCGACTTCGACGCGGACGGCCGTGACGACCTGGTGATGGGGGCGGACGAAGGCGGCGGCCCACGGGTGCGGGTGTTCAGCGCGGGCAACCCGGCGTGGGTGATGGCCGACTTCTGGGGGATCGAGGACATGAACTTCCGCGGCGGCGCGCGGGTGGCCGCCGGGGACGTGAACGGGGACGGATGGGCCGACCTGGTGGTGACCGCCGGGCCGGGCGGCGGCCCGCGGGTGGCCGTGTACGAGGGACACAGCCTGACAGTGAACCGCCCGGCCAAGTTCCTGGGCGACTTCTTCGCCTACGCACCGACGGTGAACGACGGGGCGTACGTCGCGGTGGGCGATTACAACGGGGACGGGTTCGCGGACCTTGCGTTCGGCCCCGGTTCGTCGTCCGCGCACCTGAAGGTGTACAACGGCCGTACCCTCCTCACCCAGGGGGCGACGGCGGCGGAATCGGCCACCCTGGTGAACACCTTCCTGATCCAACCGGGCGCGTACGGCGGCGGACTGCGGGTGGCCGCCGACGACTACGACGGGGACGGCCGCACCGACCTGCTGGCCGCCACCGGGCGGGACTCCGCCGGTCAAGTGTTCCTGGTGAACGGGCTGGGCCAGCGCTCCGCCTTCTCGGTGTTCGGCGGGGCCAACCAGTCGGCCGGGTTGAACATCGGGTAATTGGTGCGGGGTCAGGCCGCCGGGTCGGAGAGGAAGCGCTCGACCCGGTTCAGTTCCGGTTCGCTCAACCGGAACTCGGCCGCCCCGATCAGTTCGCCCAACTGCCCGGCCTTTCTCGCCCCCACGATGGCGGCAGTGACGGCCGGGTGACGCAGCACCCACGCGATCGCCACTTCCCCCGGACTCCGCCCGTGCGGCCGGCCGATCTCCCGCAGCACGTCCGCCAGCCGCAGATGCCGGCTGAACAACGGCTCCTGGAACAGCGGGTTCTTCGCCTTCCGCCAGTCGTCCGCCGGCAGGCCTGCCAGGCGCTCGTGCGTCCACGCCCCCGTCAGTAGACCGGACGCCATCGGCGAGTACGCGATCACCCCGATGTCGTTCGCCAGGCAGTGCGGGAGAATCTCCGCTTCCGCATCCCGACGCAGCATCGAGTACGGCGGCTGCAACGACACCACCGGGGCGATGGCGGCGGCCCGCTTCAGTTGTTCCGTGTTGAAGTTCGACACGCCGATCCACCGCACCTTCCCCTCGGCTTGCAACTTGGCCACCTCCGCCCAGCCCTCCTCCACGTCCTCGTCCGGTTCCGGCCAGTGAATCTGGTACAGGTCGATCACGTCCACTCGCAGCCGCTTCAAACTCGCCTCGCACTCGCGGCGGACGCTGTCCGCCTTCAGCCGCTTGCCGATCTGCCGGTTCTCGTCCCACACCCGCCCGCACTTGGTGAACACGTAGGGCCGGGTCGTTACGCCGTCGAGCGCCTTGGCCACCACCTCTTCCGAGTGGCCGAGGCCGTACACGGCGGCGGTGTCGATCCAGTTGATGCCGAGGTCGATGGCTTCGCGGATGGCGGCGACGCTGTCGGCGTCGTCCTGCGACCCCCACCCGAACGCCCACCCGCCCCCGCCGACGGCCCACGCGCCGAACCCGATGGCGGTGATGTTCAGGTCGGATGGGCCGAGTTGCCGGGTGCGCACGGTGTGAACTCCAACGGGGGTAAAAGCGAAACGCCGCCCGGAAGGGCGGCGTTTCGGTCTCGGACGGGTGGTTACTTGTCCTTCTTCTCTTCCTTCACCACTTCCACCTTGGCCCCTTCGAGCGTCTTCTTGCCGTCCTTCTCGGTCACGGTGCCGCCGGTCACCTTCACCTTCGCGTCCTTCTTGCAGCAGTCGCCGTGGTAGGCGGCCTTCGCGCCGTCGTCCTTCAGGTAGTAGCTGACCGTCTTGTCGCCTTCCTTCACCTGCACCACGTTGCTGCACGCGTCGGTCTCTTTCAGCTTGCACTTGCCGCACACCATGGTGCCTTCCAGCATCACTTCCTTCTTGTCGTCCTTCTTGTCCACCGGCTTCTTCTCGTCGGCGGCGAACGCCGGCACGAGCAGGACGGCGACCAGACCGGCCATCACCAGGAACAGTTTGCGAGCCATGAGACGGCACTCCGAAAGGGAGGGGAAACGGATGAGGGCCGGTAAGGCCGGCCGACAGGCGGTAGTCAGATGTTAGCCTGCTCTCATCGGCCGGGCAATGGGTTCCGCTTGAACTTATCGGCTGGCGCCTCGAACGGTCGGCGGGTGGGCGTCCCGCCCGAGACGCTGCCGCCACCGCTCGGCCATCGCCCGCACCGGGTCGGTGACGGCCGGCAGCATGTGGGCTTTCGGCGTCAGTTCGCCGTTCACCCGCGTCAGTTCGATCTTGAACAGGCCGCCGCTGAGCAACCCGGTCACGTCGCCCAAAGGGGTACTCAGCCACCGCCGCAAGGTCTGCGACCAGATGGTGTAAAAGTCGAACCGCACGTCCTGGCCGGTGAAGTCCATCTCCCCACTCCCGCCCAAACTGACCGCCGCGCCGAGCAGGTCGAGTTGAGTCACCCGGATGCGGTCCCCTTTCAGATCGAACGTGGCGTGAGCCTCCTCGAACGCCACCCCGTCCGGCGTCTGCCCCTTCAGCACCTTTACCAACTCCAGCAGCACCGGCAGGTTGTACAGCCGGCCCTGTGGCACGTCGATTTGCCCCGTGCCGCCGAGCACCATTTTCCCGGTGCGAAGGTCGAGGACTGTTTCGATCAACACGGTCCCTTGCGCGTCGCCGGACAACTCGCCGGAGCCGAGTTTGTGGTGTTTCGCCAGCTCTTCCAGCTTCACCCCGCTGGCGTTCAGCCAGAGTTGGAATCGCCCATGCTCGGACATCTCGACGCGGGCCTGTCCGCCCAACGTGCCGCCGAACGCGGTGCCGGTGATGTCACGGAACACGAGGGCGGCCGGCAGGGTGCGTGCCGGGTTCTTCGGGTCGGGCTGGGCGGGCACCACCCGGTACGACGCCATCACGTCGGAGAGCGGTTGCTTGGCCACCGTCGCCCGGTCGAACCACGCCTTGCCCACCACGCTGGCAATCTCGCTCCCATCGATCCGCCCCTCGCTCGCCACCGTCCCGTACACGTCGTCGCACGTCACCCCCAGGTCGAGAGCCGCCCCTTTCAGTTTCAGGCTGGCGTTCCAGTACACCACCGCGGCCGGCTGGTCGGGTGACGGGGGGAACATTTTGTCGGGCGCCGGATGCCAGGGGAGCGTGAAGGGGAGCAAGCCGGCGAGGGCGGACACGACGGGGCGTGTCGGCGGCTGCCGCCGTTCCACCATGTTCGGCAACCGGACGAGCGACAGCGGCGGGCAATCCGTGGACGCCTTCCAGCGGTCGATGCCGGGCGTGCCGGTCGGCGCGGCGTGAAACGCCACCTGCCGAACGGCGTCGGCCGGCGACCGCGAGGCCACTTTCCCCGGCAAGCTGATGACCAGGTGCTTGACGTTCAGCTCGGCCGGGCCGCGGAGGTTCACCTTTCCCAACTCGTTCCGCACACCGGCGGGCAGCGACTTGAGAAGCGGCGGGTCGATCACCAGCGGGGTGGCCGTCACCCCGCCGACGTTCGCCCACACCCCGCCGTCGGCCAGCCGCACATCGGCGGCGGACATCTTCAGTGTGCTGGTCTTGTGGCGGGCGGAGATGTTTTCCAGTTCGAGTTTGCCGTTCTGATACCGCAGCACGCCGGCCAAGTCGTGCAGGTCGTAGGGAAAGGCGGGCGGGCAGACGGACGGACCACGGAAGTTGACAGCCACCCGCAAGTCCTGGGCGGGGTCGAAGGGCGTGACCACTGGGGAAGGGGCGTCGGCCGCGGCATTGACCGGCGGGTCGGCCCGCTCGCGGATCTCGATGTCCGAGCCGAAGGTGAGCTCGCCCGTCAGCCCGAGTTGGTTGGCCAGCACGTCCATCTTCATCGCCTTCAGCCCGGCGATCAGTTCGTCGTCGATGGGGCAGTTGTCCCCTTGCACGTTCACCGTCAGTTTGCGGTGCGGACCGTCCGGGTCGGCCTTGCTTTCCCCGCTCAACCACAGCCGCCCGCCATCGTGGACGGCCTCGAAGTTCCGCAACGTCACCGTGTCGCGGTCGGGCTGCGGCTGTACGGGCTCGCCGGAGCGGGTCGGTCGCAGCGGGTCACGCGACACGTTCTTCACCAGCACGTCTCCCCGCACCTGCTTGAGCGCGTACGGGAACAGCGGGTACTTCAGAGTGCCGCCGTACATCTTCACCTTGAACGTGTTCTCCCACTGGTTCACGTTCAGGTCTTGCTTCAGCATGACGGTGATGTCGCCGCGGGCGGCGACCCCGATACCGGGCAGAATCTCGCCGTGCTTGCCGGGCAGGGCGGCGAGCAGCTTGGCGTCGATGAGCACGTCCTTGCCGGCGATGGTCAGATCGACCAGCGGGTCGTTCGCGCCCCAGGCCACCCGTCCGTCCATGCTGATCTTGCGGTCGCCCGCGTTGGCCGTCACCTTCACTTGGAACTCGTCCGTGCCGTCGCTCGCGTTCACCTTCTTCAGGCTGCCGTACACGTCGGTGATCGGGAAGCGGAAATACTCGTACTCGATGGTCAGCCCTTTCGGCAGGATGTCCACCTCCCGCCGCCAGCCGTCGGCGGTGCGGCGGAACCGCACGGCCACGTCCACCAGCCCGGTCGGGCTGAACATGCGGCGGATCACCTTCGTGTCCGGGGTCAGTTTGGCGAACTGCTCGCCGTCCAGGCTGAGCGAGTAGAGTTTCAGCTCGAACTTGTCCAACAGCGACTCGACGCCTGCGACCGGGTCGGAGGTCGGCGGCGCGGCCGGCGGGACGAGCAGTTTGGTCGCCAGCCGCACCGGCGGCCACCGCGGGCCGCACCGCATCACCCCCGGCACCTCCGCGACCCCACCGCCCTTCGCCGGGCAGAGCAGGTCGGACTTCGACTCCACGCTGAACTCGGCCACGGCCGCGCCGAGTTTGCCCGTCAACTTGTCCACCGTCACCTTGCCGTCGCACAAGCGGATGGTGCCGGCCAGATGAGACAGCGGCCACGGGACCGACGGGTCTTCGAACTGCCCGTCGCGGAGCCGCACTTTCACATCGTACTTCGCCGGTTGTACGGCGTCGGTGGTCACGTCGGCGGTCACGCTCACCGCCCCACCGAACTTCTCGGCGTACTCGCTCACCTGCGGACTGAGGTGGGCGAACAGGGCGGCGTGATCGGCGCCGACCCGGACCTCGTCGGTCTCGAGGTGCAGCGTCACCTGACCGGCCGGGCGGTGGACCCGCACGCCCACCCGCACCGGCAGTTTGAACACGCCCTCCGGCACACCGCCGTCGGGGCTCAGGGCGTCGGCCGCCAGCACCTCGCCGGCCCCCTCCACCTTCACGATCTCGACCGGATCGTTCACCACCGTCAGGGCGACGTTCCGCACGGCCACCCGCGGCATCCCGTCCGGGCGGCGGTCGGACACGATCACCGTGCCCCCCTTCACGACCACCGTCGGCATGGTGTCGGTGCCTTCGCCGTCGGCGCTCTTCTTGTGCAACTTGGCGATGTCCCAGGTGCCGTCGGCGAGGCGGGCGATGCGGAAGGTGGGGTTGGTCAGCTCGATCTTGCGGACTTCGAGCGTGCCCTGGTTCAGCTTCTGCTTGTCGTGGTACAAGACGGCGTGCGGGAGGACGGCGAACGGCTCGTCCTCGCCCTTACGGGTGAGTGTGAGGTCCGTCACGGAAAGCCCGCCGAACAGCCGCATCTGGGCGGAGCCGAGTTGAACGTCCACGTCGTCGCCGAAGCGGTGGTGCAGGTGCGCGAGGACGACCTCCCGCACCTTCTCCGGGCTGACCCAGGTGACGGCGAGGTAACCGGCGACGGCGAGGCCGATGATGACGCCGGCGACGCCGGCGCGAATCAGCCATGTGCGAACCGGGGACGCCATCCGTGCCGTCCGTGGTGGTCTGCGACGGCGCAACCCGTGCGCCGCGGGTGGGGACGATACCGCGACGGTTCGCCGCGGTCAACGCGGGGTGGAAATGGGTCAGCGGATGGTTTAGCCACATCCCCCACCGCATCCTAAAACCATTTTTCGCGACTTAACGATTCCATCCCGGCCAACCACTTACGGCGATTTCACCACCAGATCGGGGTGACGAAAACCACCCTCACAGCGGCTGACAAAGTGACGCGATGGTGATCGTCGAACGGAATCCGGAGTGGGGTGGCGCTCGTCGAACTGGTGTCGCCTCACCCGAAAAGGACCCTGCCATGACCCGTCTGCTCGCCGTTGCAGTTCTGTTCGCCGTCGTCGCCGTCACACCGGCCGACGAGAAGAAGGCAGTTCCCGCCATCACCGACCTGGT